>NZ_JBFUFP010000002.1:0-65057 GCF_056403375.1 Rhizobacter sp. P2_H2 | reverse complement strand
AAGCTGTCGAACGCCAGCGCGAGCGGCGCGGCGGCCGCCACCACCGCCCAGCGCGCCGGCCGCTGGCCGGCGTAGCCCAGCACGGCCCGCAGGTCGTACAGCGGCAGCAGCCCGCCGCGAAAGCCGATCACGCCGAGCAGCTCCGGCAGCGGGCTCGGCAGCGGCGTGACCGCGTCCAGCAGCAGCACGCTGGCGACGTCGGCCAGGCGCAGCGCATGCGGGTCGGCATCGACCTGGATCGCGAGGAAGTCGTCCGGCGGCTCGGCATCGGCGCGCAGCGGCTCGGCGAACGAGGCGTCGAAGGCCTGCCGCAGCTGCTCGGCGGTGCTGGTGGCGACGGACCTCATGGCCAGGCTCCGCAGGCGTGCAACTGGGTGCGGCACAGCGCGAGCAGCGCATTGCGGTCGAAGCCGCCGCCGAACAGGTGCAGGCGCGACGCCGCCTCGCGCTGCAGCAGCGCGAGCGCCTGGGCGAGTTCGCGCCGCGCCGCGCGCATGTCGCCGCGACGGCGCGCCAGCAGGCCCAGGTGCAGGCGCGGCATCGCGAAGTCCGGGTCCAGCCAGGCCGCCAGCCGGTGGCATTCGGCGGCACCGGCCGGGTCACCGACCCCTTCGCGGCACTGCGCGAGCACGTAGTGCGCTCCGGCGTTCGCCGGGTCGGTGGCCAGCAGCGCGCGGCCGGCCGCCTCGGCCTCGGCGAAGCGGCCGACGTGGGTCAGCAGCACCGCCTGCAGCAGCTGCGATTCGGGGTCCGGCGCGGCCGCCGGCGGCAGGGCCTGCAGCACGTCGAGGGCCTGCGTGAAGCGCTCCGCCGCGAACAGCTCGAGCGCCTGCACCAGCGGCCGCGCGCCCGGCACATCGCCGGGGTCGGCCCGGGGCGGCGGTGTACCCGGCACGGTCAGCTGACGGATGCGCTCGGAGGAATGGTCGATCGCCTGCACCCATTCGGTGGCGGCGGCAGGCGCGCGTGGCGCCGCGGCGGCCGGCAGCGTGCCCGGCTTGCGCTGGTAGTAGAACGTGTCGTGCGTGTGGCGCAGGTCGAAGTCATCCGACAGCCGGCGCAGTGTCTCGGCGTGGCCGAGGAACAGGTGGCCGCCCGGCACCAGCGCCCGCGCGAAGCGCGCCACCACGGCCCGCGCGTCGTCGGGCGTGAGGTACATCAGCACGTTGCGGCAGAACACCACGTCGTACGAACCGGGTTGCCAGAACGCGGGGTCGTCCGCGCACAGGTTGCGCGGCTCGAAACGGACCGCGCCGCGGGCCTCGGCATCGAGCACGAAGTCGGCCCCGTCGCGCTGGAACCAGCGCTCGCGCAGCGGCTGCGGGGTCTCGCGCAGCGACCATTCCGAATAGCGCGCGCGGCGGGCCCGCTCGATCATCTCGGGGTTGAGGTCGAGGCCGAGCACGGCCAGCGTGCAGGACGCTGCGGGCAGCGCCTCCCGCAGCAGCATGGCGATCGAGTACGCCTCTTCGCCGGACGCGCAGCCCGCCGACAGGACGCGCAGGCAGCGCCCGCCGTCCGCGCCGCGCGGCACGCCGGGCAGCACCTGGTCGCGCAACGCACGCAGCTGGTCGAGGTGGCGGAAGAAGTAGGTTTCCGGCACCGTCAGCTCCTGCACCAGCGCGCTGAAGCGATCGTCGGCGGCCGGGTTGTCCGACGGCGTGGCGAGCTCGGCCAGGTAGTGCTCGCAGCCGATGCCGGCCGTGTCGAGCTGGCGCTGCAGCACGCCGTCCAGCCAGCCCAGCCGGTCGGTCTCGAACTGCAGGCCGAAGCGCCGTGCCACCAAGGCCTGGAAGCGCTCGGTGCGAACCGTCATGCCAGCACCTCGTCGGACAGCAGCCGCGCGTTGTCCAGCACCAGCAGCAGCTCGGCGTCCAGCCGGCCGATGCAGGCGACGGCGTCACGGCCGGCCTCGTCGAGCAAGGGCGGCAGCGGGTGCTGTGCATCGATCGGCACGGCGCGCACGCCGAGCACCTCGTCGACCGCCAGCACGACACGGCGCTCGCCGGTGCGCAGCACGACGAAGCGGCGCGGCGCACTCACCGCGTCGATGCCATCGAGCAGGCGCGCGGCGTCGATCACCGGCAACGCCAGACCGCGCACCAGGGCCAGGCCGCGCATGAAGAAGGGGGCACCGGCCACCGCCTCGACCGGCAGCGGGCGCAGGGTTTCGACCACCTCGCTCAGCGCAAGGGCGCATCGCCATGTCCGCACGCGGCAGATCAGCGACAGTTCGGCGTGGCGATCGTCCACCGGGCTTCCGCTGGCAGGCTCAGGCCCGCCGACGCCATGACACGCACCCGGTGACGACGAACGCGCGCACAAGCGGCTCGGTCATCGTCGTCAGCTCCCTGACAGTCCGTTTCGGGACTCTGCGAAGTTGTCTCTTCGTTTGACGGGAATGTTATAGCGCGTATTCGAAGACGCCGGGGGGCAATTTCCCCCAGTGCCAGCAGGCAGCGCCTGGTGGTCAGGCGCGCGTCGTCGCGAGCCGCCGCTCCATGACATACGCCACGCGCGACAAGCCGAAGCACAGCACGAAGTAGGTGACGGCCAGCGTCGCATACACCTGCACCGGCTTCGTGAACACCTGCGTGTTGATCTGCGTCGTGATGAACGCGACCTCGGTCAACCCGATGATGTAGCCGAGCGAGGTCTCCTTGATCGTCGAGACGAACTGGTTCACCAGCGACGGCAGCATGTGGCGCAGCGCCTGCGGCAGGATCACGTAGCGCAGCGCGCCGAAGCGGCCGAAGCCGAGCGAGCGTGCCGCGTGCATCTGGCCGTCCGGGATGCCGCGCACGCCGGCGCGCACGATCTCGGCGATGTAGACGCCGTCGAACACCACCAGCGCGATCAACATCGTCGTGAACTGGTCGGTCTTGTGGCCGGTGACGCTGGGCAGGAAGAAGTAGGCCCAGAACACCACCATCAGCAGCGGGATGCCGCGCACCGCGAACACCAGCGCGGTGACCGGCCAGCGCAGCGCGCGGTGCTCGCTGATGCGGGCCAGCCCCAGCAGCAGCCCGAGCGGGAACGCCAGCACCAGGCCGAGCGCGGCCAGCAGCACCGTCAGTGCGAGCCCGCCCAGCGGCCCGTTCGGGTACTGGCCGATCAGGAAGTAGAGCCAGTAGGTCTGGATCAGCTCGATCATCGCGCGCTCATCTGTGGCATCACCTGGAGCGCACCGGCCAGCGGTGCTGGTACCAGCTCGCGAGGCCGGTGATGGTGAGCGAGATCGTCAGGTAGGCCGCGGTCGCGAACGCGAAGGCCTCGACGCTGCGGAAGGTCGCCGATTCGACCTGCGCCGCGCGGTACATCATCTCGGCGACGCCGATCACGGTGGCGATGCTGGTGTTCTTCCACAGGTTCAGCGTCTGCGAGATCAGCGGCGGCACCGTGATGCGCACCGCCTGCGGCAGGATCACCAGCTGCATCGACTGCAGGAAGCCCAGCCCGAGCGCGCGGCTCGCCTCCATCTGCCCCGGCGGCACCGCACGGATGCCGCTGCGGATGTCCTCGGCCATGTAGGCGGCGGTGTAGAGCGTGAGCGCCGCCACCGCGCTGATCGCCYCGATGTTGGTGGCGTACAGGCGCTGCTTCAGCGCCTCGGGCAGCATCTCGGGTGCACCGAAGTACCAGAACAGCATGTGCGCGAGCAGCGGCACGTTGCGGATCGCTTCGACGTACGACACCCCGATGGCGCGCAGCACCCGCGACGGCGACAGCCGCAGCATCGCGACCGTGGTGGCCAGCGGCACCGCCAGCACCAGCGTGACGGCGGTCAGCTGCAGCGACAGCACGAAGCCGGCCACCAGCGCATCGTGGTACTGGCCGGACAGCAGCAGGGAGAAGTCGAAGGAAGGCACGGCGAAGGAAAGTACGGCGAAGACTGCGGAAAAGTCGGCCCAACAACAAAGTGCCTCGCCCCCGTGAGAGGGCGAGGCACCGATTCAGGTTTCAGCCGAGCTTAACCGTCGATCTTGTCGGAAACAAACTTGAAGTCCCGCGACTGGAACTTCAGGCGCGTGTTCGGCCCGTACCACTTCTGGAACAGCTTGTCGGCCTCGCCCGATTTCTCCAGGTCGCGCAGCACGCCGTCGACGACGCCCTTCACGCCGGCCTCGCCCTTGCGGATGCCCAGCGCCAGTGCTTCGGTGCTGATGCTCTGCGGGATGATCAGGTAGTTCTTCGCGGCCGGGCCGAGCTTGCCGAAGTCGTCGATCAGCGAGGCTTCGTCATTGACGTAGCCGACGCCCTTGCCCTGCTGCAGTGCGAGGAAGGCCTGCTGCGTGGTCTCGAAGGTGACGACGTCGACGGTGGGCACCGCCTTGCGGATGTTCGGCTCCTGCGTGCCGCCCTTGACGGTCAGCACCTTCTTGCCGCCCAGCTGCGACAACTGCGAGATGCCGCTGTCCTTCTTCACCAGCACCTTCTGGCCGGTCACGAAGGTGGTCAGCGAGAAGTCGATCAGCGCCTCGCGTTCCTTGTTGTGCGTGAGCGAGGCGGCCAGCAGGTCGACGCGGCCTTGTTGCAGCTCGGGGATGCGCGCGGCGACGGCGAGCTGCTTGAACACCGGCTTCACGCCCAGCTTGGCAGCAATCGCGCGGCCGATGTCGACCTCGTAGCCGACCACGTCGCGGGTCTTCGGGTCGACGAAGCTGTTCGGTTCGTCGGTGCCGAGCACGCCGATGACGATCTCGCCCTTCTTCTGGATGTCGGCGAGCTGGTCGGCATGGGCGCCGACCGAGAACACCGCGGCGGCGGCCGCGACCAGCGTGGACAGGAACAGGCGTTTTTGCATGAGGGTTCTCTTCAGCATGTTGTTGGAATCAGGGTTCGCAGACTACCGAAGCCTGATCGATCCGCGAACGACTGAATCCGGATAAGCAAAGGCGTGTTGGTTGGATGCTCCGGCTCAGATGCGCGCCAGCGCCCCCTCCAGGTCGGCCCGCTGGTCGGCCAGGTCCTCGATGCCGACACTCAGCCGCACCAGCGCATCGCTGATGCCCAGCTGCGCGCGCTGCTCGGCCGGGATCGTCGCGTGGGTCATCAGCGCCGGGTGCTCGATCAGGCTCTCGACGCCGCCCAGGCTCTCGGCCAGCGAGAACACCTCGCAGGCCTCGAGGAAGCGGCGCGAGCCGGCCAGGTCGGTCTTCAGCGTGACCGACAGCATGCCGCCGAAGCCCTGCATCTGGCGCTTCGCGAGCGCATGCTGCGGGTGCGATTCGAGGCCCGGGTAGTGCACGCGCGCGACCTTCGGGTGGCGCTCCAGCCATTGCGCGAGGGCCGATGCGTTCTCGCCGTGCCGCTGCATGCGCAGCGCCAGGGTCTTGACGCCGCGCAGCGTCAGGAAGCTGTCGAACGGCCCGGCGATCGCGCCGACCGCGTTCTGCAGGAAGCCCAGGCGCTCCGCATGGCCGGCCGCTTCGGCGCGCTGCCCGACCACCGCGACGCCCCCGATGACGTCCGAATGCCCGTTCAGGTACTTGGTGCTCGAGTGCACGACCACGTCGAAGCCGTGCTCCAGCGGGCGCTGCACGTACGGGCTCGCGAAGGTGTTGTCCGCCGCCGCCAGCAGGCCGTGCTCATGCGCGATGCGGGCGATAGCCTCCAGGTCGGTCAGCTTCAGCATCGGGTTGCTCGGCGTCTCGACCCAGACCATCTTCGTCTCCGGCCGGATCGCGGCGCGCAGCGCCTGCGGATCGGACAGGTCGACGAAGCTGAACCGGTGGCCCGCGCTGCGCGTGCGCACCTTGTCGAACAGGCGGAAGGTGCCGCCGTACAGGTCGTCGCTCGCGATGATGTGCGCGCCGGCGTCCAGCAGCTCCAGCGTGGTCGAGATCGCGGCCAGCCCGGAGGCGAACGCGAACGCGCGCGTGCCGCCTTCGAGGTCGGCGACGCAGCGCTCCAGCGCCCAGCGCGTCGGGTTGTGCGAGCGCCCGTAGTCCAGGCCCTTGTGCACGCCGGGGCTCTGCTGCACGTAGGTCGAGGTCGCGTAGATCGGCGGCATGATCGCGCCGGTCGTCGGGTCGGGCGACTGGCCGGCGTGGATCACGCGGGTCGCGAACTGGTGGGTGTCCTTGGAGCTCATCGGCGTGCCTTGCGGAGGTGGTTCAGGAGATCGAAGCGGGTGATCAGGCCGTGGAATGTATCGCCGTCGGCGACGATCGCGACCAGGCCGCGGTCCAGCACCTGGCGCAGCGCGGCGATGCTCGAGCCGGGGCGCAGCGTCTCCAGCGCGGCGCTCATCGCCGAGCTGACGGTGTTGCCGTAGTGCGCCGGGTCGCCCTGCAGCTGCATCAGCACGTCGGACTCGTCGATCACGCCGGCGAGCCGGGTGCCGTCGAGCACCGGCAGCTGCGACACGTCGGCCAGGCGCATGCGCTGGAACGCGGTCAGCAGCGTGTCGTCGGGCGTCACGCTGACGACGCCGCCCTCGTCGGGCCGGCGCGCGACGATGTCGCGCAGGTCACCGTACTGCGTGCGGGCGAGCAGGCCCTCGTCGATCATCCAGCTGTCGTTGTAGACCTTCGACAGGTAGCGCGTGCCGGTGTCGCAGACGAAGGTCGCGACGCGCAGCGGCTTCGTCTGCGCACGGCAGAAGCGCAGCGCGGTGGCCAGCAGCGTGCCGGTGGATGAACCGCCCATCAGGCCTTCGGCGCGCAGCAGCTCGCGCGAGGTCGCGAAGCTCTCTTCGTCCGAAATGGAGTACGCGTGCTTGATGCCGGACAGGTCGGCGATCGGCGGGATGAAGTCTTCGCCGATGCCCTCCACGGCCCAGGAGCCGGCCGGGCCATGGGTGCCGGTCAGCACCTGGTCGGCGAGGATGGAACCCACCGGGTCGGCGAGCACGAATTCGAGCTTCGGCTGCGCGGTGCGGAAGTAGCGCGTCAGCCCGGTCAGCGTGCCCGACGAGCCGACGCCGACGACGATCGCGTCGAGGTCGTGGCCGCTCTGCTCCCACAGCTCGGGCCCGGTGCCGCGTTCATGGGCGAGGGGGTTGTTCGGGTTGTTGAACTGGTCGGCGAAGAACGAGCCGGGGATCTCCTTCGCGAGGCGCGCGGCATAGTCCTGGTAGTAGGCCGGGTGGCCCTTGCCGACGTCGGAGCGCGTCGTGTGCACTTCGGCGCCGAGCGCCTTCAGGTGCAGCACCTTCTCGGTCGACATCTTGTCGGGCACGACCAGCACGACGCGGTAGCCCTTGGCGCGCGCCACCAGCGCGAGGCCCAGGCCGGTGTTGCCGGCGGTCGCCTCGACGACGGTGCCGCCGGGTTGCAGCAGGCCGTCGCGCTCGGCGGCCTCGATCATCGAGACGCCGATGCGGTCCTTGATCGAGCCGCCGGGGTTCTGCGATTCGAGCTTCAGCAGCAGCGTGCACGGGCCGGTGTCGAGGCGCGTCACGCGCACCAGCGGCGTGTTGCCGATCAGGTCGAGCACGGCGGGGTGGGTCGTGGCGTTCATGGGTTTGTCTCCAGAATGAATGAAGACGCGCGCCTCGTGAGCACGCGCCTCGTAGCCCGGATGCTAATCCGGGGTGTGTGCACGAACCCGGATTGGCATCCGGGCTACCAGCGGGGTTATCGCCGGTTCGCGAGTTGCTTCACCACCGCGATGAAGCGATCCACTTCCTCGCAGGTGTTGTAGAACGCCAGCGACGGCCGCACCGTCGCTTCGAGCCCGAAGCGGCGCAGGATCGGCTGCGCGCAATGGTGGCCGGTGCGCACCGCGATGCCCTCGCGGTTCAGCGCCTGCCCGACCTGGTCGGTCGAGTACCCGTCGAGCACGAACGACAGCACGCTCGCCTTGTCTTGCGCGGTACCGACCAGCCGCACGCCGGGGATCGGCTGCAATGCGTGCGTCGCGTAGCCGAGCAGCGCGTGCTCGTACTGCGCGATCGCATCCAGCCCGAGCCGCTGCACATAGTCGATCGCCGCGCCCAGCCCGACCGCATCGGCGATGTTGCCGGTGCCGGCCTCGAAGCGCGTCGGTGCGCCGTGGTAGACCGTCTTCTCGAAGGTCACGTCGGCGATCATGTTGCCGCCGCCCTGCCACGGCGGCATGTCCTCCAGGATCTCCTGCTTGCCGTACAGCACGCCGATGCCGGTCGGGCCGAACAGCTTGTGGCCGGAGAACACGAAGAAGTCCGCATCGATCGCGCGCACGTCGACCCGCATGTGCGACACCGACTGCGCGCCGTCGACCAGCGCCTTCGCGCCGGCCGCGCGGGCGAGCGCGACGATCTCCTGCACCGGCACCACCGTGCCGAGCGCGTTCGATACCTGCGTCACCGACACCAGCTTCGTCTTCGGGCCGAGCAGCTTGCGGTACTCGTCGAGCTTCAGTTGCCCGCGGTCGTCGACCGGGATCACGCGCAGCACCGCGCCCTTCTCGGCCGCGAGCTGCTGCCACGGCACGATGTTGGCGTGGTGCTCCAGATGCGAGACGATGATCTCGTCGCCGGCGCCGATGTTCTTCGCGCCCCAGCTCTTGGCGACCAGGTTGATCGCCTCGGTGGTGCCGCGCACGAACACGATCTCGTCGACCGACGCGGCGCCGAGGAAGCGCTGCACCGTCTTGCGCGCACCTTCGTACGCATCGGTTGCGCGCGCGGCCAGCTCGTGCGCCGCGCGGTGGATGTTCGAGTTCTCGTGCTCGTAGAAGTGGCTGATGCGGTCGATCACCGATTGCGGCTTCTGCGTGGTGGCGGCGTTGTCGAACCAGACCAGCGGCCGGCCGTTGACGCGCTCCTGCAGGATCGGGAAGTCGCGCCGCACCGCGTTGACGTCGAAGGCCGGCTTCAGCGGCGCCGCATGGCTGGGCTCGCCCAGCGCGCGCTGCCCGGGATGGCGCGGCGTCTCGAGGAAGTAGAACGACGGCGAGGCCGGTGCCACACCGGCGGACGAGCTGCCGAAGCGGCCGTCCCAGGCCGGCGCCGCGGTGTAGCCCAGGTCGGGCACGCCGTTGCCGGCCGGCGCATGCGGCAGCGACGACGGCAGCTGCGCCGCCAACGCGGCCGGATGCTGCGGCGAGCTCGGCACCAGGTTGCCACCAGGAACGGCGGCGGTGAGCGGCTGCACGTTCGGTGTGGCCGGGCCGCTGCTGCCCGGCGGCGGCGTGAAGCCGGCCGGGTGCGCATTCGCCGGCACCGAGGGAGCGAATGACGGAGCCGCCGGTGCAGCCCCGGGCCAGTTCGCGAAGAGTTCCCCCGCCAGCTTCGCGATCGCTGCGGGGTCGAACGCGTCGATCGTGCTCATCACTTGTACGTGTCGGGATACTCGTGGAACTTGCCGATCTCGACATCCTCGAGCACGGCCAGCGCATCAGGCACCTGCACCGCGAGCGAGCAGTACAGCGAGATCAGGTACGACGAGATCGCGTTGCGGTTGATGCCCATGAAGCGCACCGACAGCCCCGGGCTCTGCTCGCCGGCGAGGCCCGGCTGGTACAGCCCGACGACGCCCTGGCGCTTCTCGCCGACGCGCAGCAGCAGGATCTTGCTCTTGCCGTCCGCCACCGGCACCTTGTCGGACGGGATCAGCGGGATGCCGCGCCAGGTGATGAACTGCGAGCCGAACAGGCTGACGGTCGGCGGCGGCACGCCGCGGCGGGTGCATTCGCGGCCGAACGCGGCGATGGCCAGCGGGTGCGTCAGGAAGAACGCCGGCTCCTTCCACACCTTGCTCAGCAACTCGTCCAGGTCGTCGGGCGTCGGCGCGCCGGTCAGCGGGAACACGCGCTGTTCGTCGGCGACGCTGGCGAGCAGCCCGTAGTCCGGGTTGTTGATCAGCTCGCTCTCCTGGCGCTCCTTGATGGTCTCGATCGTCAGGCGCAGCTGCTCCTTGATCTGGTCGTGCGGGCTGCTGTAGAGGTCGGAGATGCGGGTGTGCACGTCCAGCACGGTGCTGACCGCGTTCAGGAAGTACTCGCGCGGCTGCTCGTCGTAGTCGACGTAGGTGCTGGGCAGCTCGCCCTCGTCGCGCTGCGACGAGCAGGCCACCAGCACGTCCTGCGGGTTCTTGACCGTGTTCAGGCGGTAGATGCCGGCCTCGACCGGCACCCACTGCAACAGGTGCGTCAGCCAGCGCGGCGTCAGCGTCGCGAGGGTCGGTGCCGTCTTGGTCGCGTTGGCAAGTTGCCGGGCGGCGTTGTCGCCAAGGGCCAGCTGTTGCTGGGTGTCAGCCATGGAGGAACTCCTGAAACGAAAAACGAATGAAGTTATGCGGGGATCAGATAAGCGGGCGCAGTGTCGCCAGCGCCCGTGCGCCGATCAACCGGCTATCGCCATCAAAGGGTGACTCGCGTGTCATGTCATCAGGCGGGCGTCCCCAGTTCGAAGCGCGCGATCAGCGACGACAGGCTGATGCCCAGCGCCGCGGCGAGCTTGGCGGCGGTCTCGATCGACGGCATCACGGTGCCGCGCTCGATCTCGCCGAGGTAGGAGCGGTTCAGGTCGGCGCGGCCGGCGAGCTGCTCCTGCGACCAGCCGCGGTCCTCGCGGGTCACGCGCACGACCTGGCCGAAGCGTTGGCGCAAGGTATGGGTCATGGCCGGCGGTCCTGTCTTGTAGTCGCCTGTGTCACCTGGCTGCCCGGCGGCACGTCGTCGGTGACCCACACATTGCCGCCGATCGTCGAGCCGCGGCCGATCACGATGCGGCCCAGCAGCGTCGCGCCGGCGTAGATCACCACGTCGTCCTCCACCTGCGGGTGGCGTGCGAGACCCTTGCGGATCTTGCCGTCGTCGTCGGTCGGGAAGCGCTTCGCGCCCAGCGTCACCGCCTGGTAGACGCGCACCCGCTCGCCGATCACCGCGGTCTCGCCGATCACGACGCCGGTGCCGTGGTCGATGAAGAAGCCGGCGCCGATGGTCGCGCCCGGGTGGATGTCGATGCCGGTGCGGCCGTGCGCCAGCTCGGCGACGATGCGCGCCAGCAGCGGCACGCCCAGCTCGTACAGCCGGTGCGCGACGCGGTGGTGCACCATCGCGTCGATGCCGGGGTAGCACAGCAGCACCTCGTCGACGCTGCGTGCGGCCGGGTCGCCGTGGAAGGCGGCCAGCACGTCGCTGTCGAGCAGGCCGCGGATCGCGGGCAGCGACGCGGCGAAGCGGCGCACCAGGTCTTCGGCGTCGACCTCGTGCCGGCCGGCATGGCGCAGCTCGAGCTTCACCTGCGCGCACAGCGCATGCAGCAGCGTGTCGAGCGTGTGGCCGATGTACCAGTCCTCACTGTCCTGGCGCAGGTCGGGCGGGCCGAGCCGCATCGGGAACAGCACGCCGCGCAGCGATTCGACGATGCCTTGCAGCGCCTCGCGTGACGGCAGTTCGCGGCCGCCGGGTTCGCGCTGGCGCTGCTGCGACTCGCGCCAGCGGGTGCGGGCAGCGCGCAGGCCGGCGACGACCTCGGCCACGTCGAAGGCAGATGCCGACATGGTCAATCCTGGATCCACGGCAGGCCGTGGAAGCGCCAGCCGTCGGCGTGGCCGCGCTGGCCTTGCGCGTTCAGCTCGCCCTCGAAGCCTTCGCTGACGTTGAAGGCCTGCGCGAAGCCGGCCTTGGTCGCGGCCTCGGCCGCCGCCGCCGAGCGCTTGCCACTGCGGCACAGCAGCAGCACGACCGCCGGCTTGGCGACCTTGGCCTCCAGCTCGCGCACGAAGCGCGGGTTGCGCGTCAGGCTGGTGCCGGTGGCCCAGGGCACGTGCACGCTCTCGGYGACGTGGCCGACGAACTTGCGCTCTTCGGCGGTGCGCACGTCGACCAGCACGGCCTGGCCGCTGCGGGTCAGCGCCCAGGCATCGACCGGCGACAGGCTGCCGGCGAACGGCAGCTGGCCGTCACGGGCGCGCTGGCGGGCCTCTTCGAGCACGGTGGGACGGGGGAATTCTGCGAGCACGGCGGACATGGCGGTCTCCTTCAGCGATCAATGTCGAATGAAGGCTATCGCCACCAATTGCCGCGGCGAACGAAGAAAAGCGTGCTTCGATATTCGCCCGCCGCACAGCCGGCATGAGCACATCCGAAAAGCTTCGTTCGGATCGGCGGCGGCGCGCCGTACCGTGCAGGCCTTGCAGTCGCATCGACACCCGAGGAGGAGAACCATGACACACACCCGTCGCGCAGCCCGTCGTGCTTCCATCGTCCAGGCCCTGGCCATCGCGCTCGGCCTGTTCGCCACCGCGGGCTCGGCCGTTGCGCAAGCCCAGCCGGTGCGGATCGCGTACCAGACGGTCGTCGAGCCGGCCAAGGTCGCGCAGGCCGACGGCCTCTATGAGAAAGCCACCGGCCAGGCCATCGAATGGCGCAAGTTCGAGAGCGGTGCCGAAGTCATCACCGCCGTCGCGTCGGGTGACATCCAGATCGGCTACGTCGGCTCCAGCCCGCTGGCCGCTGCCGCGAGCCGGGAGCTGCCGATCGAGACCATCCTGGTCGCCGCCGAGATCGGCAGCGCCGAGGCGCTGGTCGTGCGCAACGGTTCGGGCATCGCGAAGCCGGCCGACCTGGTCGGCAAGAAGGTGGCGGTGCCGTTCGTGTCGACCACGCACTACAGCCTGCTGGCCGCGCTGAAGCACTGGGGCATCGATGCGAAGAAGGTCAACGTCATCAACCTGCGCCCGACCGAGATCACCGCGGCCTGGCAGCGCGGCGACATCGACGCCGCCTATGTGTGGGATCCGGCGCTCGGCAAGATCAAGGAGAGCGGCAAGCTGCTGACCAGCTCGGCCGACGTGGCGACCTGGGGTGCGCCGACCTTCGATGCGTGGATCGTGCGCCGTGACTTCGCGCAGAAGAACCCGGCGTTCGTCGCGCAGTTCGTGCGCATCACCGGCGAGGCGTATGCCGCCTACCGCAAGGATACGAAGGCCTTCGTCGCGAACCAGGCCAACGTCGACAAGATCGTCAAGCTGACCGGCGCCACCGCCGCCGACGTGCCCGAGCTGCTGGCCGGCTCGAAGTTCCCGACGCTCGCGGAGCAGGCCTCGCCGGCCTTGCTGGGCGGGGGCACCGTCAAGGCGCTGACCGACACCGCGAAGTTCCTGAAGGAGCAAGGCAAGGTCGACCAGGTGCTGGCCGACTACGGCAGCTATGTGAGCGTGAAGCACGTGCAGGCCGCGGCCAAGGCCTCGGGCCAGGCCGTCGCGACCGCACGCTGAACACGCACCAACGAGACACGAAGGAGTTCACGCCGTGGTCGAACTGCAGGCGGTCACTGTAGGGTACCGGGGTGCTGCAGGGTCGACCACGGCTGTGAACACCCCCGTGCTGGATGCCATCGACTGGCAGGTGCCGCAAGGCGCGCTGGCGGTGCTGCTGGGGCCCTCGGGCTGCGGCAAGTCCAGCTTGTTGAATGTCATCGCCGGGTTCGTGACACCCAGCGGCGGGCGGGTGTCGGTGTCGGGCCGCCCGATCACCGGGCCCGGCGCGGACCGCGGCGTCGTGTTCCAGGACGACGCGCTGTTGCCCTGGCTCGACGTGCTGAACAATGTCGCCCTGCCCTTGCGCCTGCGCGGTGGGGGCCGCGCGGCGCGCGAGGACAGGGCGCGCGGGTTCCTCGCGCTGGTCGGGCTGGAGGGCTTCGAGACGCGGCCGGTGTGGGAGCTGTCGGGCGGCATGCGCCAGCGCGTCGGTATCGCCCGCGCGCTGGCCGCCGACCCCGAGGTGCTGCTGATGGACGAGCCGTTCGGCGCCCTCGATGCGCTGACGCGCGAGCGCATGCAGGAGCTGCTGCTGAAGGTCTGGCAGGCCACCGGCAAGACCATCGTGCTGGTGACGCACGGCGTCGAGGAGGCGGTGTTCCTCGCGACCGACCTGGTGGTGCTGTCGCGCCGGCCGGCGCGCATCGTGCAGCAACGTGCGCTGGACTTCGGCCGCCGCCATGCGCAGGGCGAGGCGGCGCGGGCGATCAAGTCGCTGCCCGAGTTCGTCGCGGTGCGTGAGCAGGTGCTGGGCGCGGTGTTCGCGCAGGACGAAGCGGTGCACTGAGCCGAAGCGATGGATGCGATCTCTCCGATGACCGTGCGTGTGCTCACGCAGCCTGCCGCGCTCGACGAATCCGTCAGGCCGAAGGCTGGGCCCGAGGCTGCCGCGCCGCTGTGGTCGCGCCCCGTCGTGATCAGCCTGCTGAGCGTGCTGGTGCTGCTGGCCGTGTGGCAGGCGGTGACGGCGGCGCGCTGGATCGAGCCGCTGTTCCTGCCGCCGCCCGCCGCGGTGTGGGAGAAGTTCCTGCGCGTGGCAGGCGAGGGCTACATGGACGCCACGCTGTGGCAGCACGCCGGCGCGAGCCTGGCGCGCGTGGCGCTCGCGCTCGGCATCGCGGTGCTGACCGCCATCCCGCTCGGGCTGTGGATGGGCCTGTCGCCCACCGCGCGCGGCGTGTTCGATCCGCTGATCGAGTTCTACCGGCCGGTGCCGCCGCTTGCCTACCTGCCGCTGATCGTGATCTGGTTCGGCATCGGCGAGCTGTCGAAGGTGCTGCTGATCACGCTCGCGATCTTCGCGCCGCTGGTGATCGCGACCGCCACCGGTGTGCGCCAGGTCGACGAGACGCGCCGCCGCGCCGCGCAGGCCTTCGGCGCGACGCGCTGGCAGCTGCTGCGCCACGTGGTGCTGCCGAGCGCGCTGCCGGAGATCCTGACCGGGCTGCGCGTCGGGCTGGGGGTCGGCTGGTCGACGCTGGTCGCCGCCGAGCTGGTCGCCGCGACGCGCGGCCTCGGCTTCATGGTGCAGTCGGCCGCGCAGTTCCTGAACACCGACATCGTGCTGCTTGGCATCTTCACGATCGCGCTGATCGCGTTCGGGCTGGAGCTGGGGCTGCGTGCGCTGCAGCGGCGGCTGGTGCCGTGGCAGGGGCGGGGCTGATGGCGGCGCGGCTGCTGCCGCCGTCGGGCGGCGACACACTGTGGGCGAGCGGCATCGCGGCCTTCGAGAGCTTGTCGGCACCACTGAAGCGTATGCTCGACGGCCTGACGGCCGAGCATGACATGGTGAAGTCCTTTCCCGCGCACCGCTTCGCCCGCACGCCCGACGAGCGCGTGCGCTGGGACGAGGCGCGTGCGAAGAACCCGCCGGTGATCCACCCGGTGATCCGCACGCACCCGGTCAGCGGGCTGCGCGGCCTGTTCGTCAACGAGGGCTTCACGACCCGCATCGTCGAGCTGGCCGCGAAGGAGAGCGACGCGCTGCTGCGGCTGCTGTTCGAGCATGTCGCGAAGCCGGAGCACACGGTGCGCTGGCGCTGGAAGCTGCACGACCTGGCCTTCTGGGACAACCGCCTGACGCAGCACTGCGCCACCGCCGACTACCTGCCGCACCGCCGCGTGATGCACCGCGCGACGGTGCTGGGCGACAAACCCTTCTGATGCGCTGATGGTGCTCTCGCTGCAGCAGCATGTGCCGGTGATCGACCTCGCGTCGCCGGAGCCGGAGGTCGCGCGGCGGATCGGCGAGGCGTGCCGCGCGCATGGCTTCTTCTACGTCGTCGGCCATGGTGTCGACGAGGCGTTGATGGACCGGCTGGAAGACCTGAGCCGCCGCTTCTTCGCGCTCGACGAGCCGACCAAGCTGCAGTGGCGCATGGCGCTGGGTGGGCGGGCGTGGCGTGGCTACTTTCCGCTGGGCGGCGAGCTGACCTCGGGTCGGCCCGACTGGAAGGAAGGGCTGTACCTCGGCGCGGAGCTCGGCGACGACGATCCGCGCGTGCGGGCGCGCACGCCGGTGCATGGGCGCAACCTGTTTCCGGAGCACGCCACGCTGGCCGGCTTCCGCGAGACACTGCTCGCGACGATGGCGGCGCTGACCGGCCTCGGCCACCGCGTGATGCGTGCCATCGCGCAGAGCCTGGCGCTGCCGCCTGGCTACTTCGCCGAACGCTGCACGGCCGACCCGCTGATCCTGTTCCGCCTGTTCAACTACCCGACGCGCCCGGTGCCGGCCGGCACCGATGCGCAGTGGGGCGTCGGCGAGCACACCGACTACGGCCTGCTGACGCTGCTGCGCCAGGACGATGTCGGCGGCCTGCAGGTCAGGACGCGTGAAGGCTGGATCGAGGCGCCGCCGCTGCCGCACAGCTTCGTCTGCAACATCGGCGACATGCTGGACCGGATGACCGGCGGGCTGTACCGCTCGACGCCGCACCGCGTGCGCCTGAACACGTCGGGCCGCGACCGGCTGTCGTTCCCGTTCTTCTTCGATCCGGCCTTCGATGCGCGCGTGCAGCCCATCGAAGGCTTGCCGCAGGCCGACGACGACAGCGCGACGCGCTGGGACCGGGCCAACCCGCATGCGTTCGACGGGACGTATGGGGACTACCTGCTGGGGAAGGTGGGGAAGGTGTTTCCGCAGCTGAGGGATCAGGTGTTGTGACGCGGCGTGCGCGCCGTGTTCTTGCGCACGGCTGATTTTTTGGCGTCCTGCGCCGTCGTCGGTGCACTCAAGGCGTAGAGCTCGTGCAGTTTCATCGCCAGCATCTGCTTGTCCGGCAACTGCGTCTGGTATTGCGCCACCAGCGCCGGGGAGAGCGTGCGGCTCAGCGCGTACTCCACCACCTCGTGGTCCTTGCTGGTGCACAGCAACAGCCCGATGGCCGGATTCTCGTGAGGCTTTCTCACATCACGGTCCAGCGCCTCCAGATAGAAGTTCAGCTTGCCCAGGTGCTCAGGCTCGAAAGCGGTGACCTTCAGTTCGATGGCCACCAGGCAGTTCAGGCCGCGGTGGAAGAAGAGCAGGTCCAGCATGAAGTCCTGCCCGCCGACCTGCATCGGGTATTCGCTGCCGATGTAGCAGAAGTCCCGACCCAGCTCCGTCAGGAAACGGCCCAGGTTCATCAGCAGGCTGCGATGCAGTTCTGATTCGGAGTGCGGATCTGGCAGGGCCAGGAAGTCGAGCAGGTAGGTGTCCTTGAAGTGCTGTTCAGCTTGAGGCTGCAGCTGTCTCAACGCAGTTGAGGCTTTTGGCGGATGGAGCACGGTCCGCTCGAACAGACCGCTGTCGATTTGCCGCGCCACTTCGCGCACCTGCCACCCTTGCTGGGCGGCCATGCGCATGTAGAACTCACGTTCTTCCTCGCGCTTGGTGCGGCTGAGGATGTGCAGATGCGAGGACCACGAAATCTCTCTCAGCAATGTTGAGAGTTTCGAGTCTTGAGGGTAGGCCCGGAAGAACTGCCGCATGCGCTAGAGGTTCTGGGCCGAAAAACCATTTCGGCCCGGCTCACGTTGGGCGATGTAGGCGGCGAGTTTTTCGACAGTTCCCTTGGACCAGCCATCGGCTTCGATGCGTTGATGCAAGTACTGACCGATGCGCCAGTACAGCTCAATGACTTCGGCATTGACTGCCCGGGTGGCACGTCCACGTGCGCCTCGAATCAGCGTGACCACTTCACCGAAGGCTGCCTCGGAGGTCGTTGCCGGAGGACTGGAGACCGGCTCGATGGTTTCGCTCATCGGACTGCTCTACTCAACTTGAATTTCATCCCCTTCTCCCAGCTGGATCATGTTGCGACCGCGCAGTCTCGCGAAGCGCCCCAGAGCGCGTCAGGTGAAAGATGTCCGGGTCACATCCCCGAGATAGCGGGTTCTCGAAAAGCGATGGCCGCCGGGCAGGCCTATGCGCCCAGCCAATAAGCAAAACCACTTTCATTCGTTGGCGTTAGACCGACCGGTCCCTATCGTGGCGGCTCGTCGTCACCACCGGGCACCACCCCGCCCGATCCGCCATGAAGATCGTCAGCATTTCCGGCAGTCCCTCGCTCCGATCGCGTTCGGGTTGGCTGCTCCAGCTCGCGCAGACGCGCCTGGAAGGCACGGGTGACACCAGCAGCCTGATCGCGGTGCGCGAGCTGCCCGCCGCGCCGCTGCTGCACGCCGATTCACACAACGCATCGATCCGCGCGGCGCTCGACGAAGTGCGCGATGCCGACCTGCTGCTGGTCGCCACCCCCATCTACAAGGCCGCGTACAGCGGCCTGCTGAAGCTGTTCCTCGACCTGCTGCCCACCGACGGCCTGCGCGGCAAGACCGTGCTGCCGCTGGCCACCGGCGGCAGCCTCGCGCACCTGCTCGCGCTCGACTACGCGTTGAAGCCGGTGCTGTCCGCACTCGGCGCACGCGACATCCTCGACGGCGTGTTCGCCACCGATGCGCAGCTGGTGCCGCACGAATCCGGCGGCTACGTCCCCGATGACGCCCTGGTCGAACGCCTCGACCGCGCGCTGCAACCCTTGTCTCCTCGCCCGCTTGCCATGAACGCCGGGTGATTCGGCACCCCGGCGCCGCAAGGGGCCGGGGTGTCTTTTTCCTTCTGTCCGTCCACCCCTGGAAGTACCACCGTGAACCTGCGGATCGACTCGCTGTTCTCGACGCACCGCCGCCTCGGCCTTGCACTGACGCTGGCCCTGGGCCTCGTTGCCGGTCCGGCCCTCGCGCAGACCCGCACCGAGCTGCGCATCGGCTACCAGAAGTACGGCACGCTGACGATCCTGAAGGCGCGCGGCGACCTCGAGAAGCGCCTCGCGCCGCAGGGCGTCGACGTCAAGTGGACCGAGTTCCCGGCCGGCCCGCAGCTGCTCGAAGGCCTGAACGTCGGCTCGATCGATTTCGGCACCGTCGGCGAAGCGCCGCCGATCTTCGCGCAGGCGGCCGGTGCCGACCTGGTCTACGTCGCGAACCAGCCGCCCGCACCCGCCGGCGAGGCGATCGTCGTCGCGAAGGATTCGCCGATCCGCTCGGTCGCTGAACTGAAGGGCAGGAAGGTCGCGCTGAACAAGGGCTCCAACGTCCATTACCTGCTGGTCAAGGCGCTGGAAAAAGCCGGCGTCAAGTACAGCGAGATCCAGACCGTGTTCCTCGCGCCGGCCGATGCGCGCGCCGCCTTTGAGCGCGGCAGCGTCGACGCCTGGGTCATCTGGGATCCGTTCCTCGCCGCGGCCGAAAAGCAGCTCGGCGCGCGCGTGCTCGCCGACGGCAAGGGGCTGGTCTCGAACCACCAGTTCTACCTCGCGTCGCGGCCCTATGCCGACAAGCAGCCGCAGGTGATCCGCGCGATCGTCGAAGAACTCGCCAGGCTCGACCGCTGGGCCGAGGGCAACAGCCGCGAGGTGGCTGCCTTCCTCGCGCCGCAGATCGGGCTCGATGTCGGCGTTGCCGAGGTCGCCGCCGGCCGCTTCGCGTACGGCATCGTGCCGATCACGCCGAACGTGGCCGCGCAGCAGCAGAAGATCGCCGACGCGTTCTTCGAGCTGAAGCTGATCCCGAAGGCGATCCGCATCTCCGATGCGCTGCCGACGGCGCTGAAGACCGCGAGCGCGCCATGAGAGGCACGCGACGCGAGCTGCTGCAGGTGACGCTCGGCGCGGCCGCGGCGTCGCTGGCCGGGTTCGCGCGCGCCGCAGAATCGGCGCCCGCCCAGTTGCGCATCGGCTTCCAGAAGGCCGCCGTCAACCTCGTCGTGCTGAAGCAGCAGGCCGCGCTGGAAAAGCGTTTCCCGGCCAGCACCGTCAAGTGGATCGAGTTCCCGGCCGGGCCGCAGCTGCTGGAGGCGCTGGCCGTCGGCAGCCTCGAGTTCGGCCTCACCGGCGACACGCCGCCGGTGTTCGCGCAGGCCGCCGGCAAGGACCTGCGCTACGTCGGCGCCGAGCCGCCGAAGCCGCTGTCGTCGGCCCTCCTCGTGAAGCCCGATGCGCCGCTTGCGACGCTGGCCGACCTGAAGGGCCGCAAGGTCGCGCTGCAGAAGGGGTCGAGCGCCCACTACCTGCTGGTGCGCGCGGTCGACCGCGCCGGGCTGCAGTGGTCCGACATCCAGCCGGTGTACCTCGCACCGTCCGACGCGCGCGCCGCGTTCGAGCGCGGCAGCGTCGACGCCTGGGCGATCTGGGACCCCTACTACGCGGCCGTCGAGCTCGACCTGAAACCGCGCGTGCTGGCCAACGGCCGCGACCTGTCGAGCAACAACTCGTTCTACCTCGCGTCGCGCGCGCTCACCGAGCAGCACCCGCAGGCCGTGCTCACGCTGCTCGCCGAGCTGAGCCGCGCCGATGCGTGGGTGCAGGCCAACCGCAAGGAGGCGGCGCAGCTGATTTCCGACTTCAGCGGATTGAGCCTCGCGACCACCCATTTGTTCATCTCGCGCCGCCCGGTCTCGCCGGCGGCACCGCTGACGCCGGCGATCGTCGCCGACCAGCAGCGCGTGGCCGATGCGTTCGCGCGGCTCGGCCTTCTCCCGCAGGCGGTGCGCGTCGCCGACATCGTCTGGTCTCCCACTTCGAAGTCCCTATGAAGATCCTCTGGTTCATCCCCACGCACGGCGATTCGCGCTACCTCGGCACCAGCAAGGGCGCGCGCGCCGCGACCTTCGACTATTTCAAGCAGGTCGCGATCGCGGCCGACAGCCTGGGCTACGAAGGCGTGCTGCTGCCGACCGGCCGCTCCTGCGAAGACTCGTGGGTGCTGGCCGCGAGCTTGATCGACGCGACGCGGCGCCTGAAATTCCTGGTCGCGCTGCGGCCGGGGCTGGTGCAGCCGGTGCAGTCGGCGCGCATGGCCGCGACCTTCGACCGCCTGTCGGGCGGCCGCCTGCTGGTGAACCTGGTGACCGGCGGCGATGCCGAAGAGCTGGAGGGCGACGGCCTGTTCCTGCCGCATGCGCAGCGCTATGAACTCTCGCGCGAGTTCCTGACGATCTGGCGCGACGTGCTCGCGAAGAGCCACGACAACGAAGCCGTCAGCCACGACGGCGAGCACCTGCGCGTGAAGGGCGGCAAGGTGCTGTACCCGCCGATCAACAAGCCCTACCCGCCGATCTTCTTCGGCGGTTCGTCGGAAGAAGCGCACGAGCTCGCCGCGCAGCAGCTGGACACCTACCTCACCTGGGGCGAGCCGCCGGCGGCCGTCGCGACCAAGGTGGCCGACATCCGCCAGCGCGCCGCCAAGTACGGCCGCACGCTGGAGTTCGGCATCCGCCTGCACGTGATCGTGCGCGAGACCGAGGATGAAGCCTGGCGCGCCGCGGCCGAACTGGTCTCGCACCTCGACGAAGAGACCGTCGCGCGTGCGCAGCAGAAGTTCGCGCAGATGGATTCRGTCGGCCAGCGCCGCATGGCCGAACTGAACAAGGGCAGATTCAACCCGAAGAACGTGCGCGAAGGGCTGGAGGTGTCGCCGAACCTGTGGGCCGGCGTCGGCCTGGTGCGCGGCGGGGCCGGCACCGCGCTGGTGGGCGATCCGCAGCAGGTGGCCGACCGCATCCAGGAGTACGCCGCCCTCGGGCTGGAGTACTTCATCCTCAGCGGCTACCCGCACCTGGAAGAGGCGCACCGCTTCGCCGAGCTGGTGTTCCCGCTGCTGCCGGTGAACCTGCGCGAACGGCTGGCCGGCCAGGTGCTCACCGGCCCGTTCGGCGAGATTGTCGCCAACACCTACGTGCCCAAGGTTTCGCAGAGCTGATCACCATGCCCGACTTCCGCAGCGTCGACCACGTGCAGTTGCCCATTCCCCTCGGCGGCGCCGTGCGGGCCCGCGCGTTCTACGAGGACGCGCTCGGCCTGCGCGAGGTGCGCGACCCGGAGCTCGACCGCCCCGGCACGCTGCGCTTCTCGCTCGGCTGGCAGCGGCTGGACCTGACCGAGGGCCACTACACCGGCGTCGCGCCGCAGGCCCACCTGGCGCTGCGCGTCGGCGACCTCGACACGATCGTGTTCCGCCTGCAGCGCGCCGGCGTCCGCGTCGACGAGGCGCCGCTGTTCGATGCCAGCCGTGCCTATGTCGAAGACCCGTTCGGCAACCGCCTCGAGTTGATCGAGCCCCACCACCCCGATGCGGAGACGCAGCACCATGTCACGGACATCCGGATCGCGGTTTGAAGCGGCGCGCCGGCGCCTGCTGCCCTGGCTGCTGCCGGTCGCGGTGCTGCTCGCGTGGGAGCTGTCGTCGCGCAGCGGCTGGCTGTCCACGCGCGTGCTGCCGGAGCCGCTGGCCGTCGTGAAGGCGTTCTGGTCGCTGCTGCTGTCCGGCGAGATGGCGCAGCACGTGGCCACCAGCACCGGGCGTGCGCTGGCGGGTTTCGCGATCGGCGGCGGGCTGGGCCTGCTGCTGGGGCTCGCGACCGGCTCGTGGCGCGCGGCCGAGACGCTGCTCGACTCGACGCTGCAGATGGTGCGCAACATCCCGACGCTGGCGCTGATCCCGCTCGTGATCCTGTGGTTCGGCATCGAGGAGTCGGCCAAGCTGTTCCTGGTGTCGCTGGGCGTGTTCTTCCCGGTCTACATCAACACCTTCCACGGCATCCGCTCGGTCGACAAGGGCCTGATCGAGATGGCGCGCAGCTACGGCCTGTCGGGCTGGGCGCTGTACCGGCACGTGATCCTGCCGGGCGCGCTGCCGTCGATCCTGGTCGGCGTGCGTTTCTCGCTCGGCTTCATGTGGGTGATCCTGATCGTCGCCGAGACGATCTCGGCGCAGGCCGGCATCGGCTACATGACGATGAACGCGCGCGAGTTCCTGCAGACCGACGTGGTGCTGGTCGGCATCCTGTTGTATGCGCTGCTCGGCAAGCTGGCCGATGTGCTGGCCAAGGGGTTGGAGCGCTGGTGGCTGCGCTGGAACCCCGCCTACCAGGTGGCGAAATGATGTTCAAGAGGATGGCGATGTTGCCTTCGCAGATCGAGTTCCAGGGACTGGCGTTTTTGGGTGAGTCGGCGGGTGAGTCGGCCGGCGATGCCGTCCTGCGCGAGGCGGATGTCGCCGTGCCGCGCCGCAGCGCGCCGGCCGGCATCGGCATGGGGCTGCAGCTGGACGGCTTGTCGAAGCGCTTCGGCGAACGCGAGGTGCTGTCGGGCATCGACCTGCGCGTCGACCCGGGCGAGTTCGTCGCGATCGTCGGGCGCAGCGGCTGCGGCAAGAGCACGCTGCTGCGGCTGGTGGCCGGGCTGGAAGAGGCGAGCGCCGGCGCGCTGGCGCTCGACGGGGCACCGCTTGCGCAGCACAGGAGCGACCTGCGCTTCATGTTCCAGGACGCGCGGTTGCTGCCGTGGAAGCGGGTGATCGACAACATCGCGCTCGGGTTGGATGCGGCCGACGGACGCGAGCGCGCGCTGGAGGCGCTGGCGCAGGTCGGCCTGGCCGATCGCGCGAACGACTGGCCGGCGGTGCTGTCGGGCGGGCAGCGGCAGCGCGTCGCATTGGCCCGCGCGCTGGTGCACGCACCGCGGCTGCTGCTGCTTGACGAGCCGCTCGGCGCGCTCGACGCGCTGACGCGCATCGAGATGCAGTCGCTGATCGAATCGCTGTGGAAGCGGCACGGCTTCACCGCGCTGCTGGTGACGCACGATGTGTCCGAGGCGGTCGCGCTGGCCGACCGGGTGCTGCTGATCGAGGACCACCGCGTGACGCTGGACGAGCGCATCGCGCTGCCGCGGCCGCGCTCGCGCGGCAATGCGGCGTTCGCGGCGCTGGAGGAGCGGGTGCTGCAGCGGGTGTTGCAGGTTCCGGGACGCGATGAGCCCGAACGCGTGAACTTGTCCCCGGCATCTGAATGGCGCTGGGCTGTGTAGATTGGCCCACCCCGGCGGTGGCAGGCAACTCGCGGCACACTTGGCGCCCATGTCCGCCTCCGAACCCCTGCTGATCGCCTGCCTCTGCGCCGCCTGGTGCGGCACCTGCCGCGACTACGAACCGCTGTTCGACAGCGTGCGCGCCGAGCACCCCGACGCGCAGTTCGCCTGGGTCGACATCGAGGACAACGACGAGGTGCTGGGCCCGATCGACGTCGAGAACTTCCCGACGCTGCTGATCGCCCGCGGCGACCGGCCGCTGTTCTTCGGCACCGTGCTGCCGCATGTGCAGACGTTGTCGCGCCTGGTGCAGAGCGCCGCGGAAGGCAACCTGCCCGGCGTCCGCGAGATGGGCCTCGAAGGCATGCCGGCGCGGATCCGCGCCCTCCAGTCTCATGACGTTTGAATCAGAAAGCGCATAAGAACGGAAGTTTTGATTCGTTTCCCGCGCAAGGCCGGCTGCCTACCATTCGCATCCTCCCCGCGGCTTCGTGCCGCCCACCAGGACGATTTCATGACGACGGCCCGCTTCATTCACCACTCGCTGCTCTCCCTCGCGCTCGCCGCCACGGCGGGCGTCGCTCTCGCCAAGGACATCACGCTGCTCAACGTGTCCTACGACCCGACGCGCGAGCTCTACCAGGAATACAACACCGCCTTCAGCAAGTACTGGAAGGCCAAGACCGGCGACAACGTGACGATCAAGGCCTCGCACGGCGGCTCGGGCAAGCAGGCCCGCTCGGTGATCGACGGCATCGACGCCGACGTGGTCACGCTGGCCCTCGCCTACGACATCGACGAGATCGCCGAACGCGCCAAGCTGCTGCCCACCGGCTGGCAGAAGCGCCTGCAGCACAACAGCACGCCGTACAGCTCCACCTACATCTTCCTGGTGCGCAAGGGCAACCCGAAGGGCATCAAGAACTGGGATGACCTGATCAAGCCGGGCGTCTCGGTGATCACCGCGAACCCGAAGACCTCGGGCGGCGCGCGCTGGGGCTACCTGGCCGCCTACGGCTTCGAGCTGAAGCGCAACGGCGGCAACGACGCGAAGGCCCGCGAGTTCATCTCGAAGGTCTACAAGAACGTGCCGGTGCTCGATTCGGGCGCGCGCGGTGCCACCGTGACCTTCGCCGAGCGCGGCATCGGCGACGTGCTGCTGGCCTGGGAGAACGAGGCCTACCTGTCGCTGAAGGAGTTCGGCGCCGACAAGTTCGACGTCGTCTACCCGCCGATCAGCATCCTGGCCGAGCCGCCGGTGTCGGTGGTCGACAAGGTGGTCGACAAGCGCGGCACCCGCGAGGTCGCCCAGGCTTACCTCGAGTACCTCTACACGCCGGAAGGCCAGGAGATCGCGGCGCACAACTTCTACCGCCCGATCGACCCGAAGGTCGCCGCCAAGTACGAGAAGCAGTTCCCGAAGCTGAACCTGTTCACCATCGACGACGTGTTCGGCGGCTGGACCAAGGCCCAGAAGAYGCATTTCGCCGACGGCGGTGTCTTCGACCAGATCTATTCGAAGTGATTTGAAGGAATAGAGCGCAAGTAAGCGCAGGCTTCAAGTGATCGCGGCGGGCGCTTCGGCGTCCCGCCGCGAACTCGCTTGTGCAAAAAACTCATAAGGATTCGCCGATTGAGTCGTTCGCTGTTGCGGTGTCCGTCCGTAACATCGCCGGTCCGATCTGCATGGGCTGCGTCGTTGGCGGCCGAAACACCATGTCCTCACGCCTGTCCCTCCTCCTGTCCTCGGTCGGTGCCGCCGCGCTGTTCGCCTTCGCGCCCGCCCACGCAGCCGGCCCGACGCTGCTGAACGTCAGCTACGACRTCGCCCGCGAGTTCTTCAAGGACATCAACCCGGCGTTCCAGAAGTCCTGGAAGGCCGCGACCGGCGAAGACGTGGCGATCAACCAGTCGCACGGCGGATCGAGCAAGCAGGCGCGTGCCGTGCTCGACGGGCTCGAGGCCGATGTGGTGACGATGAACCAGTCGAGCGACATCGACGTGCTGGCCACCCGCGGCAAGCTGCTGCCGGAAGACTGGGCCAGGCGCCTGCCGAACAATGCGGCGCCGACCACCTCGCTCACCGTGATCCTGGTGCGCAAGGGCAACCCGAAGGGCATCAAGGACTGGGGCGACTTGGCGAAGCCGGGCACCAGCGTCGTGATCCCGAACCCGAAGATCACCGGCAACGGCCGCTACAGCTACGTGGCCGCGTGGGGCTCGGTGATCAAGGCCGGCGGCACACCGGCCCAGGCCCGCGAGCTGGTGCAGAAGATCTTCGCCAACGTGCCGGTGTTCGACGGCGGCGGTCGCGCCGCGACGACGACCTTCGCGCAACGCAACATCGGCGATGCGCTCGCGACCTTCGAATCCGAAGTGAACCTGATCAAGTCGGAGTTCGGCGACAACTTCGAGGTGGTCTACCCGAAGTCGACGATCCTGGCCGAGAACCCGGTCGCGGTGGTCGAGAAGGTGGCCGACAAGAAGGGCACGCGCAAGCAGGCCGAGGCCTACCTCAAGTTCCTGTGGACCGACGAGGCGCAGGAGATCGCCGCCAAGCACCAGCTGCGCCCGCGCAGCGCGGCCATCCTCGCGAAGTACGCGACCGATTTCCCGAAGGTCAACACCTTCACGATCGATGAGGTCTTCGGCGGCTGGACCAAGGCGCAGAAGGAGCATTTCGACGACGGCGCGATCTACGACCAGATCCTCGCCGCCGCGAAGAAGTAAGCGCCTTCCGTGCTGTTCACCCGCACCCTGCTGAAGCGGCACAGCGTGCTGCCGGGCTTCGACCTGGCGCTCGGCTTCACGCTGCTGTACCTGAGCTTCATCGTGCTGCTGCCGCTGTCGGCGGCCTTCCTGAAGACGGCCACGATGACCTGGCCGGCGTTCTGGGACGCCGTCACCGCGCCGCGCGTGCTCGCGTCGTACCGGCTCACCTTCGGCGCATCGTTCGCCGCCGCGCTGATGAACTCGGTGTTCGGGCTCGTCGTCGCGTGGGTGCTGGTGCGCTACGAGTTCCCGTTCAAGCGGCTGATCGATGCGCTGGTCGACCTGCCGTTCGCGCTGCCGACCGCGGTGGCCGGCATCGCGCTGACGGCGCTGTACGCGCAGAACGGCTGGATCGGCCGCTACCTGCCGTTCAAGGTGAGCTTCACGCCGCTCGGCGTGTTCGTGGCCCTCACCTTCATCGGCCTGCCCTTCGTCGTGCGCACGCTGCAGCCGGTGCTCGAAGACCTGCACAAGGAGATCGAGGAGGCCGCGGCCACGCTCGGCGCCTCGCGGCTGCAGACCTTCACGAAGGTGATCTTCCCGATCATCTCGCCGGCGCTGCTCACCGGCTTCGCGCTCGCGTTCGCGCGGGCGCTCGGTGAATACGGCTCGGTGATCTTCATCGCCGGCAACATGCCGCTGATCAGCGAGATCACGCCGCTCTTGATCATCACGAAGCTGGAGCAGTACGACTACACCGGTGCCACCGCGATCGCGGTCGTGATGCTGGTCAGCGCGTTCGCGCTGCTGCTGGCGATCAACGCATTGCAGGCCTGGACGAGAGCGAGGCAGGGACGATGAGCACGGCCGCGATTCCCCGCGACGCCGCGAGCGCGGCCGAGGCCCCGCGCCATCTGCAATCCGCCACCACCGAGCCGGCGTGGGTCAAGTGGACGCTGATCGGCATCGCGCTCGCGTTCCTGACGCTGTTCCTGTTCGTGCCGCTCGCGATCGTGTTCGCCGAGGCGTTCAAGAAGGGCGTCGGCGTCTACTTCGCCGCCATCACCGACCCCGATGCGCTGTCGGCGATCAAGCTGACGCTGATTGCCGCCGGCATCTCGGTGCCGATGAACCTGGTGTTCGGCATCGCCGCCGCCTGGTGCATCGCGAAGTTCGAGTTCCGCGGCAAGAACGTGCTGCTCACGCTGATCGACCTGCCGTTCTCGGTCAGCCCGGTCATCTCGGGCCTGATCTACGTGTTGCTGTTCGGCCTGCAGGGCTGGTGGGGCGAGTGGCTGCGCGACCACGACCTGAAGGTCATCTTCGCGGTGCCGGGCATCGTGCTCGCGACCGTGTTCGTGACCTTCCCGTTCGTCGCGCGCGAACTGATCCCGCTGATGCAGGCGCAGGGCACCGAGCAGGAAGAGGCAGCGCGCGTGCTGGGGGCCAACGGCTGGCAGATCTTCCGGCGCATCACGCTGCCGAACGTCAAGTGGGCGCTGCTGTACGGCGTGATCCTGTGCAATGCGCGCGCGATGGGCGAGTTCGGCGCGGTCAGCGTCGTGTCGGGCCACATCCGCGGGCAGACCAACACGATGCCGCTGCACATCGAGATCCTCTACAACGAGTACCAGTTCGCCGCGGCGTTCGCGGTCGCGTCGCTGCTGGCCGGCCTGGCGCTGGTGACGCTGGTGTTGAAGTACCTGGTCGAGCGCCGTGTGCGCGAGCAGAAGAAGGCGGCCGAGGGCCGCTCGGAATGAGGTTTCCAGAATGAGCATCGAAGTCCGCAACCTGAAGAAGAGCTTCGGCAAGACCGTCGTCTGCGACAACCTGAACCTGGACATCCCGGCCGGCGAACTGGTGGCGCTGCTCGGGCCCTCGGGCTCGGGCAAGACCTCGCTGCTGCGCATCATCGCGGGGCTCGAGGTGCCCGACAGCGGCACCGTGCTGTTCCACGGCGAGGACGCGACGAACACCGACGTGCGCGAGCGCCAGGTCGGCTTCGTGTTCCAGCACTACGCCCTCTTCGGCCACATGACGATCTTCGAGAACGTCGCGTTCGGGCTGCGCGTGCGGCCGAAGGCGACGCGACCGAGCGATGCCGCGATCAAGGCCAAGGTGACCGACCTGCTGAAGCTGGTGCAGCTCGACTGGATCGCCGATCGCTACCCGCACCAGCTGTCGGGCGGCCAGCGCCAGCGCATCGCGCTCGCGCGCGCGCTGGCGGTGGAGCCGAAGGTGCTGCTGCTCGACGAGCCGTTCGGTGCGCTCGATGCCAAGGTGCGCAAGGAACTGCGCCGCTGGCTGCGCCGGCTGCACGACGAGATGCACGTGACGAGCGTGTTCGTCACGCACGACCAGGAAGAGGCGATGGAGGTGGCCGACCGCATCGTCGTGATGAACCAGGGCCGCATCGAGCAGGACGGCCCGCCGGACGAGGTGTACGACCACCCGGCCAGCCCGTTCGTGCTGCAGTTCCTCGGCGACGTGAACCTGTTCCACGGCCGCTTCGGGCGCAGCGGCGCGGGCACGGCGGCCGAGGACGTGAGCTACGTGCGGCCGCACGAGCTGCAGATCCTCGGCTCGGCAGAGGACGGCACGCTGGCGGTGACGCTGTCGCAGGCGCTGACGGTCGGGCCGAACACGCGGCTGGAGTTCAAGCGCGAGGACGACGGCAGCTATGTCGACGTGGAACTGCCGCGCTCGGAGTACCAGGGGCTGCGCGAGAAGCTGCAGCTGGCGACCGGCTCACGCGTGCATCTGAAGCCGCGGCGAGTGCAGCGGTTCGCGAATGACGAACTGCCCGACCCCGCGGCGATGATCTGAGCTCCCCGTTCGGACTGAGCCTGTCGAAGGCCAGCGCAGTCAACGAGCCCGACTATTCCTCGACCGCTTCCCCGTTCAACGACCGTTCCACCGTCTCCCGCGTCAGCGTCGGCGCGAACGCCTCGATGAACGAGTAGACATACCCGCGCAGCCACGTTCCGCGCCGCACCGCGAGCCGCGTCAGGTTCACCGCGAACAGATCCCGCGCGTCGATCGCACGCAGCTGGCGGTCGCGTTCCGGGTCGAACGCGATCGACGCGACGATGCCCACGCCCATGCCGAGCTCGGCATAGGTCTTGATCACGTCGGCATCCATCGCGGTCAGCACCACGCTCGGCTTCAAGCCCTCGGCGGCGAAGGCCTCGTCGATGTGGGTGCGGCCGGTGTAGCCGACGTCGTAGGTGATGATCGGGTAGCGCGCCAGGCGCTGCAGCGTCAGCGGCCCCTCCTGCTTCAGCAGGTCATGGCCGATCGGCACCACCACGCTGTGCGTCCAGCGGTAGCACGGCAGCGCCACCAGCTGCTCGTAGCCGGCCAGCGCCTCGGTCGCGATGCCGATGTCGGCCTCGCCGGACAGCAGCATCTCGGCCACCTGCTTCGGCGACCCCTGGTGCAGGTTCAGCGTGACCTGCGGATACAGCTGGCGGAAGTCGCGCACGACGGCCGGCAGTGCGTAGCGGGCCTGCGAATGGGTCGCGGCGATCGACAGCCGGCCGCTGGTCTGCGCGCTGAACTCGTCGCCGGCGCGGCGCAGGTTCTCGGCATCCAGCAGCAGCCGCTCGACGATCGGCAGCACCGCCTCGCCGGGCGGCGTGAGGCCGGTGAGCCGCTTGCCGGCGCGCACGAAGATCTCGATGCCGAGCTCGTCCTCGAGCTCGCGGATCTGCCGGCTGATGCCGGGCTGGGATGTGTGGAGCACCGCGGCAACCTCGGTCAGGTTGAAGCCGCAGCGCACGGTCTCGCGGACAGACCGCAGTTGCTGGAAATTCATTCGCGTGGGCGCGGCCGCGGGGGTGGCGCGGCGTGCGCATGAGTAGGTGCGTGATTCTGCTGAGCAGTCCTGCGGCCTACAACGAATGTTTGCTTATGACCATATTCGTGTGGGATCAGGACAGCAGCTGCTTGCGCGCCCGGTGCAGCCGCACGAACAGGTTGTCCTCGGTGATCGCCAGTGCCGCACACACCTGCTCGGTCGGCTGGTCGTGCAGCACGCGCAACCGCATCACGTCGCGCAGCCCGGTCGGCAGGGCCTCGATGCGCGCCAGCATCCGGTCGAGCTGCTGGCGCTGCTCGGCGACCTCGTCGGGGCGCGGCTGCGGGCATTCCACCGCGGCGGCGCCGACCGCCTCGCCGTCGTCGTCCAGCCACTGGGCGTCCAGGCTGTCGTGGCCGGCGCGCTGGCGCACCAGGTCGACGATCTTGTTCTTCAGCACCGCCGTCAGCCACGAGCGCAGCGCGGCCCGCCCGCCGAAGCTCGCACGGCCGGTGAGCACGGCCTCGAACACGTCGTGCACCACGTCCTCGGCCAGCATCGGGTCGTGCAGCTTGCGCTGCGCGAAGCGCACCAGGTAGCCGCGGTGCGCCACCACCTCGGGCCAGGACAGGGCTGCCGGCATGAAGGCGGTCGATGCGGAAGCGGCGGCGGTGGCTTGCATGGTGGGCTCCTGGGATCGGTGGTTGTCGATGGAGTGACTGTCGCCACCGCACCTCGCGCGCCCATCGCCGAACATCACAGGAAGATCACATTTGCCTCAGGACGCGGTGGTCCCGCCCTGTAAGAAGCTTCCCGGCCCGCACGACAATCCCCCCATGCCAGCCACCATCCTCGTCGCCGAAGACCAGACCGACATCCGCGATCTGATCGTGCTGAACCTCAGCAATTCGGGTTATGCGGTGACCGCGGTGGCCGACGGCGTCGCGGCGCTGGCCAGCCAGAACGAGCAGGCGAGCGACCTGCTGATCCTCGACCTGATGATGCCGGGCCTGGACGGCCTGGAGGTCTGCAAGGCGCTGCGTGCGCGCGGCCGCAGCACGCCGATCCTGATGCTCACCGCCAAGGCGACCGAGCTCGACCGGGTGCTCGGGCTGGAGCTGGGCGCCGACGACTACCTGACGAAGCCGTTCTCGCTGGCCGAGCTGCTGGCGCGCGTGAAGGCGCTGCTGCGCCGTGCCGACCTGCTGCGCGCCGCGCAGGCCGGCGCGCAGGCGCAGGCCAGCACGCTGCGCAACGGCGACCTGGAGATCCTGCCGACCAAGCGCCAGGTGCGCTACCGCGGCGACGAGATCGACTTCACCGCGCTCGAGTTCGACCTGCTGCTGCACTTCGCGAGCCACCCGGGGCATGTGTTCTCGCGCGGGCAGCTGCTGAATGCCGTGTGGGGCTACACGCACGACGGCTACGAGCACACCGTCACCACGCACATCAACCGGCTGCGCGCCAAACTCGAGGCCGATCCGATGCGCCCGCAGCTGATCCTCACGGTGCGCGGCGCCGGCTACAAGATGCGCGAGGCGCCGCGGTAAATGAGCGTTCGCCTCAAGATCGCGCTGACCATCCTCGCGACCGGCCTGGTCACCGCGCTCGCGGTGATCGCCACCGTCGCCTTCGCGTTCCAGCGCTTCGAGCACGAGACCACCTACCAGCGCGCGACGCTGTTCCTCGGCCGGGTCGTCGCGATGTACGACAACCTGTTCGAGATGCGCGAACTGCATCCACAGGACTTCGACGGCTTCCTGAAGAACCTGGTGCTGTTCGAGCCCGACACCCAGCTCTACCTGCTCGACGTGCAGGGCACCGTGCTCGCGAGCACCGGCTCGGCGAAGCTCGCGCCGGGCTTTCGCGTCGCGATCGATCCGGTGCGACAGGCGGTGTCGTCGCAGGCCTCGTCGTACGTGATGGGCGACGACCCCGAGCGCATGGACGCCGATGCGGTGATCGCCGCGCGGCCGATCCGCCGCCCGCTGATCCGCAGCGGCGACAACCTCGCCGGCTACCTGTACCTGGTGGCGCACAAGGCCGACCTGCCGGCCGACCGCTGGCAGGTGCTGAGCGCGAGCCTCGCGCGGCCGGCGCTCGGGCTGATCGCCGGCATCGTGATGGTGACGACGCTGCTCGCGGCGATGGTCATCGCCTCGGTGACGCGCCCGCTGCGGCGGCTGACCGATGCGGTCGCGATGCTGTCCGAGAAAGGCCTGCAGCACGGCGCGGCCGATGCGCAGCCGCTGCTGCCGCCGGCCACCGCCGACGAGTTCGGGCAGCTGACGCGTGCGTTCGGCGCGATGCTCGCGACACTGCAGCGGCAGTGGAACGCGTTGAGCCGGCTCGATCATTTCCGGCGCGAGGCGGTCAGCAACCTGTCGCACGACCTGCGCTCGCCGCTGACCGCGACCGATGCCTGCCTGGAGACGCTGGAGGCGCGCTGGGCCGGCGATGCGGCACGCACCGAAGACCGCCGGCTGGTGGAGGTGGCGCTGCGCAACACGCGCAATGCGTCGCGCCTGGTGAAGGCGCTCGGCGACCTCGCGACGCTCGACGAGCCGAGCTTCCAGCTGCGCGCCGAGCAGGTCGACCTGCGCGAGCTGCTCAACGACATCGAGATGCGCTTCGCCGAGCGCGCGGCGCAGTCGGGCGTCGAGCTGCGGGCCGAACTGGGCGAGGCGCCGGTGCCGGCCCAGGTCGACGTCGAGCTGTTCGAGCGCGCGATCGCGAACCTGGTCGACAACGCGCTGAAGTTCTGCGGCCGCGGCTGCCGCGTGACGCTCGCGGCCGCCCGCGCCGGCACGCAGGCCGAGGTCAGCATCAGCGACACCGGCCCGGGCATCCCGGCCACCGACCTGCCGCATCTGTTCGATCGCTTCTACCAGGCGCGCACCAATGTGGCACCCGCCACCGGCGAAGGCGGCAGGGGCCTCGGGCTCGCGATCGTGAAGCGCATCACGGAGCTGCATGGCGGCGACGTGGCCGTGGAGAGCCCTTCCGGGCAGGGCACGCGCGTGATCCTGCGCATCCCGTTGCTGCGGGACAGCGCTGCCCTGTAACGGTGCAGGAAAACACCTAGTGCGTGCGTGGGGGCCTGCTCCCAAAATCCGCCCACTCGCGGCCGACATCCCCGGATGACCGGCTGGGCGGGGGACTGAGGAGACAGACACAACGCATCCGAGGGTCGCGTCAAGAACGCGTTCAAGGCTGCGACACACCGACAGGCCGGCGCTCCAGAGAGCGACCGGACCGATGACAAAATGCGAAGGGCGCCAGGTGATCCTGGCGCCCTTTCCCATTCTGGATTCCCTGTCTTCCCCGTCCCTGCATGCTCGATCTCGTCACGGTCACCCTCGCCTCCCTGTTCGCGGGCTTCATCGATGCCATCGTCGGCGGCGGCGGGTTGATCCTGGTGCCGGCGCTGTTCAGCGTCTACCCGAGCGCCGCGCCGGCCACGCTGCTGGGCACCAACAAGGGTGCGGGCGTCTGGGGCACCGGCTGGGCGACCGCGCAGTTCGCGAAGCGCGTGCAGCTGCAGTGGAGCGCGCTGCTGCCGGCGGCGGGGGCGGCACTGATCGGCGGGCTGGGCGGTGCGTGGACCGTCACGCTGGTCAGCGCCGACGGCCTGCGCAAGGCGCTGCCGCTGATCCTGATCGGCGTGCTGGCGTACACGCTGGCGCGCAAGGACATGGGCCGCACGCACGCACCGCTGCACAGCGGGCGCACGCAGGCGCTGGTGGCCAGCGGCATCGGCCTGGTGATCGGCTTCTACGACGGCTTCTTCGGCCCCGGCACCGGCAGCTTCTTCGTGTTCCTGTTCGTGCGCTTGCTCGGCTACGACTTCCTGAACGCGAGCGCGAGCGCGAAGCTGCTGAACACCGCGACCAACCTGGCCGCGCTCGCGCTGTTCGCGATCAAGGGCCATGTGTGGTGGCACATCGCGCTGACGATGGCGGTGGCCAACGTGATCGGCAGCCTGCTCGGCACGCGGCTCGCGCTGAAGCACGGTGCGGGCTTCGTGCGCGGGGTGTTCATCGCGGTGGTGTCGGCGCTGATCCTCAAGACGGGGTGGGATGCGTTCCTGAAATAGGGACTGAAATCGAAAAGCGGGCGGATTTCCCACCCTGTTCGACGGATCGCCGCCGGGTCGGCTGCGTAGCATCGACCGTGAAGAACTGCTTTGACCCGGATTTCGCCATGCCCCCCATCGATCCCAAGCTGCGTTCGCTGAACATCGACGTGCCCGCCCAGCCGGAAGCGCTGGTGAAGTTGTCCCTGCTGCTCGCCGAGGACGACGTGAACCTGCAGGCGCTCGCCCGCCTGATCGAGAGCGACATGGCGCTCGCATCGGCCGTGCTGAAGGCGGTGAACTCGTCGCTGTACGGGCTGAAGGGGCGCGTGCAAAGCGTGCAGCAGGCCGTCACCTACCTCGGCACGCGCGAAGTCGCGGCCGTCACCTTCGAGATGGGCCTGCGCGCGGTGTTCCCGCCGGCGCCCGAACTGGAGCCGCTGTGGCAGCGCGCCAGCGTGCGCGGCCTGCTGATGGGTCGCATCGGCCAGGTGCTGAGCGTCGATCCGTGGGGCGCGCATTCGGCCGGGCTGTTCGAGGAATGCGGCAAGGCGGTGCTGTTCAAGCATTCGCAAGCCATCTACCAGCCGATGCTCGCGTCGGCCGCCGACGACACCGAGCTGATGTACCTGGAGCACCAGGCCTTCGGGGTCAGCCACGACCTGCTCGGCGCGGCGCTGTGCGAGAGCTGGGGCCTGGCTGCCGCGGCCGTCGCCAGCGTGCGCCATCATGTGACGGTGAACGCGACGCGCGAGCTGCCGCCGCAGGTGCCGCGGCGCTCGATCTGCGCGCTGTCGGCGCTGGCGAATGCGCTGATGACCGACCCGGATTCGCTCGAGGAAGTGGCGCGCGCGGTGGCGCCGCAGGCTTTGCTGGACGAGACGCTGGTGCTGCGCGGCGCCCGGAAAGTCAAACAGCAGATCGAGGACGCAGAAGCCCGCTAGAGGAATGACGACCCCTGGGTCGACGGGTACGTCGACCGATCCCCCAAGGGGATGCGGGCCGGCTTGGGGCGGCCCGGCGCTCGGCCCGCAGGCGCTCACACGCGCCGCGTCGTCTCCCGCACGATCAGCTCCAGCGGCGGCACCTGCACCTCTTCGGCGGTGTGGCCGAGCATGCCGAGCAGCGCGTGCGCGGCAAACAGACCCATCTCGTAGATCGGCTGGCGCACCGTCGTGATCGGTGGCGTCAGGTAGGCCGCGGCCGGCAGGTCGTCGACACCGACCAGCGACACGTCGTCCGGCACGCGGATGCCGCGGCGGTACAGCACCACCCGCGCGCCGAACGCCGACTGGTCGTTCGCGCAGAACACCGCGGTGAACGAGCGCCCGCCGTCGAGCAGCCGCGTCATCGCGAACAGGCCGCCCGGCTCGGTGAAGTCGCCCTGCACCACCAGCTCGGGATCGGGCGTCAGCCCCGCCTCTTCGTGCGCCTGCAGGTAGCCCTGGTAGCGGTCCTTCGCGTCGTCGTGGTCGCGCACGCCGGCGATGTGGGCGATGCGCCGGTGCCCGAGCGAGATCAGGTGGCGCGTGGCCAGGTAGCCGCCGCGCACCTGGTCGAGCTTGATCGCGATGATGTTGTGGCTGTCGAGGTGGCGGCCGGTCACGACGATCGGCTGGTGGCGCGCGAACTCGACGATCTGCGCGTCGTCCATGTGGCCGGTCAGGATCACGACGCCGTCGATGCGGCGCGTCATCAGCAGCCGCACCCGCTCGGCTTCTTCGCGCGCATCCCAGTGGCCGCTGACGATGATCGGCGCATAGCCGCTGCCCAGCAGCCCGGTCTCGATGCCCTTCATCGCCCGCGTGTAGAACGGGCTCTCGATGTCCTGCGCCAGGATGCCGATGGTCATCGTGGTGCCGGTCTTCAGGCTGCGCGCGAACAGGTTGGGCTTGAAATCGAGCTTGCTGATGGCGGTTTCAACCGCCTGCCGCTTGTCGGAGGTGACACGGGCAGTGCCGTTCAGGATGCGCGACACCGTGCTGGGCGAGACCCCGGCCTCGCGCGCCACGTCGAGCAGGGTCACGGCAGCCGGCACAGTCAGGGGCGAACGTACGATCGGACGGGTCACGGTGGGCTGTGGCGAGAGGGCGATTCGCGATTTTGCATGGGGTTTCAAGTATGGCAACGTTTTCAGAACCTTGCCCAAACCAGATGGCACCATGAGCGGGATCGATGGCCCGCCTCCGGGAGGCTCAAATGTGTGCTGGCGCAACGGACGATGGCCGAAGCGCCAGCTGCAAATGGCGCCAATGCTGGCTTGCAGCGCCATTGTGAAACCGGGAACACGGGCGCGGCACGGCGCGCCACCTCGGGGATTTCCCCAATCTCGAACGTCTTGACCGATGGTGTCGTGACGTTTCTAATTCGCTTCGATCTGAAATCGATTTCAGAAATGACGGCAGATTCAGGGGATCAGAACTGTCCGAATTCCCCACAGGGTGAGTCCGGAGAGGACTTTCCCTCATTGGTATGTCAGCCCGGGTTTTGTCGATTGACACCCAGGCGCGTCGCCGCTGAAATCGTTTGCAGAAGTGAAATCGATTTCAGCCGAGCCGATCTGGCCGAAGTTCGACCCCGTGTCAGGCACGAGCCTGTACAAAAGCCGACGGAGCAAAGGCAGCCCGCCCGGCGTCCACAAAGACCTTAGGAGACCCGACGTGACACGACTGATGAAACCCCTGCTGCTGTGCGCAGCGCTGGCGATGGCCGGAGCCGTTTCGGCGCAGACCACGACGACGCTGACGGTGGCGTCCTTCCCGAGCTTCGACCTGGCCGTCAAGGCCGCGATCCCGCTCTACAAGAAGCTGCACCCCGAGGTCGAGATCAAGCTGACCAGCCTGGCCTTCGGCGACCACCACACCGCGATGACGACGGCGCTGGCCACCGGCGCGAACGTGCCGGACGTGATGGCGGTGGAAGTCGGCTTCATCGGCAAGTTCGCCGAATCGGGCGGCCTGGAGGACCTGGGCAAGGCGCCGTACAACGGCCTGCAGTACCAGTCGAAGATCGCCAAGTTCACCGTGCCGCAGGGCATGAGCGGCAGCGGCGCGCTGGCCGCGATGCCGGCCGACATCGGCCCGGGCGCCCTCTTCTACCGCAAGGACCTGCTCGACAAGGCCGGCGTCAGCGAGGCTGACCTGACCAAGAGCTGGGAGTCGTACATCGAATCGGGCAAGAAGGTGAAGGCCGCGACCGGCGCCTACCTGCTCGCCAACGCGGTGGACATCAAGGACATCTACATCCGCTCCGGCCTGAAGGACGGCGAGGGCATCTTCTTCGACAAGAAGGGCACGCCGCTGATCAACACGCCGCGCTTCCAGAAGGGCTTCGAGCTCGCCAAGGCGGCCCGCACCGCCGGCATCGACGCCAAGATCGCCGCCTGGTCCAACGAGTGGAGCGAAGGCTTCAAGCGCGACAAGGTGGCCTCGCAGATGATGGGGGCCTGGCTGGCCGGCCACCTGTCGAACTGGCTGGCGCCGGAGTCCAAGGGCAAGTGGCGTTCGGCGCAGCTGCCCAACGGCGCGTTCGCCTCGTGGGGCGRCTCGTTCTACGCGATCCCGAAGAAGGCGGCGAACAAGGCCGCGGCCTGGGACTTCATCAAGTTCATGAGCCTGGACAAGGGCATGCAGATCGAGGCCTTCCGCAGCCTGGACGCGTTCCCGTCGCTGATCGAGGCGCAGAGCGATCCCTTCCTCGACCAGCCGATCGAGTACCTGGGCGGCCAGAAGGCGCGCCAGCTGTGGAAGGTGTCGGCCGACAAGATCAAGGCGATCGCCGTCGACAAGTACGACCCGGTGGCCAACGATGTCGTGAATGCCGAGCTGGACAAGGTGCTCGAGCAGAACAAGGACATCAAGACCGCCCTGGCGGACGCACAGGAGCAGGTCAAGAAGCGCGTGCGCCGCTGACCCGCTGCGTCTGACTCACGTCTGATCTTCCGCTGAACGACCGGGCACGGCGCGCGCCGCCCTGCCCGGTCTGCACCCGACACCATGCAGGCCATGCCCAAACCCACGGTCCCGGCGACCCCGGACCCGACGACGCCGCTCGCTGCGCAGCCCGGCACGCGCAAGCGCCGCCGCAGCTTCCGCGACATCGCGCCGTACGTGTTCATCAGCCCGTTCTTTATCCTGTTCCTGGTGTTCGGGCTGTTCCCGCTGCTGTTCTCGATCTTCATGTCGTTCCACCGCTGGGAGCCGGCGGCCGGGCTGGAGGCGATGCAGTGGGTGGGCCTGGAGAACTACATCTACGTCGTCACCAACGACGACTGGTTCCGCAAGTCGCTCTACAACACGGTGTGGATGGCGATCGTGTCGGGCGTGCCGCAGCACCTGGTGGCGCTGCCGCTGGCGTTCTTCCTGCACACCGCGTTCGGCCGCTGGCGCAACGCGGTGGTCGGCGCGTACTTCCTGCCGTTCATCACGTCGACGGTGGCGATCTCGCTGGTGTTCTCGTCGCTGTTCTCGCGCGACTACGGCGTGGTCAACGCGGCGCTGGGCGCGATGTCGCAGGTGCCGGTGATCGGCTGGCTGTTCCCGGCGCAGAACATCGACTGGGGGCAGCCGTACTACACGAAGTGGATGATCTCGTTCGTCGTGTGGTGGCGCTATGTCGGCTTCAACACCGTGCTGTACCTGTCGGCGATCCAGACGATCCCGAAGGACCTGTTCGAGGCCGCGACGATGGACGGCGCGAAGGCCTGGCAGCAGTTCCGCTACGTGACGCTGCCGATGCTCAAGCCGATGATCTTCTTCGCGGTCACGCTGACCATCATCGGCAACCTGCAGCTGTTCGAGGAGCCCTTCATCCTGACCGGCGGCACCGGCGGCCTGGACCAGGCCGGCAAGACGGCGGCGATGCACATGTACGCGACCGCCTTCATCGACAACGATTTCGGTACTGCGTCGAGCATCGCGTGGCTGCTGTTCATGGTGATCGCGGTCGTCACCTGGGCCAACAACCGCCTGCTGGGCGAGAAGAAGGCCTGACGCGATGAGCTCGACTTCCATCCGCTTCGCCAACCCGGCCACCGCTGCGAGCGCCTATGCCATCGTGCTCGGCGGTGCGCTGCTGATGCTGGCGCCGTTCTACTTCATGTTCGTGTTCGCGACGCATTCGAACCGCGAGATCCTGTCGGTGCCGCCGCCGCTGTGGTTCGGCGATGCCTTCATCGACAACCTGAAGCTGCTGCTCGACCGCCTGCCGTTCTTCTGGCGCAACCTCAGCTGGAGCCTGTACATCGCCGTCGCGGTCACTGCGCTGAACCTGCTGTTCTGCTCGCTGGCCGGCTTCGCGTTCGCGATGTACGACTTCAGGCACAAGGACCGGTTGTTCGCCTTCGTGATGGCGACGCTGCTGTTGCCGAGCTTCGTCGGGATGATCCCGACGGCGCTGACGATGAGCTGGCTGGGCTGGCTGAACCAGCCGAAGGCGCTGATCGTGCCGGCGGCCTGCGGGGCGCTGGGCATCTTCATGATGCGGCAGTACATCGGCTCGGCGATTCCGCGCGACCTGGTCGATGCCGCGCGCATCGACGGCTGCGGCGAGTTCGGCATCTACCTGCGCATCATCGTGCCGCTGATCGGCCCGGCGCTGGGCACGCTCGGCCTGGTCACCTTCATCGGTGCGTGGAACAACTTCCTCGGGCCGCTGATCGTGATGCGCGACATGGAGATGTTCACCGTGCCGCTCGCGCTGCGTTCGCTGCAGGGCACCGGCCAGACGCCGTGGGGCGCGATCTGCGCCGGCTCGTCGATCGCGGTGCTGCCGCTGCTCGTGATGTTCGTGTTGGCCTCGCGCCGGCTGATCGAAGGGCTGACCGCCGGTGCGGTCAAGGCCTGACCTGTTTCATCTCAAGGATTCCGACCCGTGACCGACCCGAAATTTCCCCGCGGCTTCGCGTGGGGCGTTGCCACCAGCGCCTACCAGATCGAAGGTGCGGCCCGTGAGGACGGCCGCGGCCCGTCGATCTGGGACACGTTCTCGCACACGCCGGGCAAGACCTTCGAGGGCCACACCGGCGACGTCGCCTGCGACCACTACCACCGCTGGTCCGACGACGTCGAGCTGATCGCCGGCCTGGGCGTCGACAGCTACCGCTTCTCGATCGCGTGGCCGCGCGTGCAGCCGCTCGGCCATGGCGCCTGGAACGACAAGGGCCTGGCGTTCTACGACCGGCTGGTCGACCGGCTGCTCGAGCGCGGCATCGCGCCGCACGCGACGCTGTACCACTGGGACCTGCCGCAGGGGCTGCAGGATCTAGGTGGCTGGGGCTCGCGCGACACCGCGTACCGCTTCGCCGAGTACGCCGAGGTGATGGGCCGCCGGCTGGGCGACCGGGTGGCGAGCATCGCCACGCACAACGAGCCGTGGTGCACCGCCTTCCTCGGCAACGGCAACGGCCAGTTCGCACCGGGCTTCAAGGACCCGCAGCTGACGGTGCAGGTCGCGCACCACCTGCTGCTGTCGCACGGCCTCGCGCTGCAGGCGATGCGCGCGGCCGGCGTGAAGGCGCCGCTGGGCATCGTGCTGAACCAGTCGCCGGCGACGCCCGCCACCGGCAGCGCGACCGACATCGCACTCGCCGAGCGCGAGTACGCGACCTTCGTGCGCTGGTACATGGACCCGATCTTCCTGAAGCGCTACCCGACGGCCCCCGGTGTGCACCTGTACCCGGTCACTCATGAAAACGATTTCGACGTGATCGCGCAGAAGCTCGATTTCCTCGGCGTCAACTACTACACGCGGATCTGGGCCTCGAGCGAGGACCCGCCGCGCCCGGCGCCGAAGCTGCGTGGCGAGAGCGACATGGGCTGGGAGAACTACCCGCAGGGGTTGACCGAGCTGCTGGTGAAGATCCACGGCGACTACCCGTTGCCGCCGGTGTGGATCACCGAGAACGGCACGGCCTGCGCGGACCGGCTGGTGGAAGGCAAGGTGGCCGACCCGCAGCGCATCGACTACCTGAGCAGCCACCTGGGGGCGGTGCGCGATGCGATCGCCCAGGGCGTGGACGTGCGCGGCTTCTTCTACTGGAGCCTGCTCGACAACTACGAGTGGAACTCCGGCTACGCGAAGCGCTTCGGGCTGGTGCACGTCGACTACGCGACGCAGCAGCGCACGCTGAAGGACAGCGCCCATTGGTACCGCGAGTTCATCGCGCGGTCTCGGAGTGGGGGGTGAGATGACGGCGTTCGATCTTTCGAGCGGCAAAGGCGCATGTGCGGAGACGACAGCGGACTTCGTCGAACACGCTCCGACCGGCGGCTGCGGCTGGGGGTATGGCCGGGAGGCGATTTCTGGGGCGACGAGAAGTGCGGCATTTGGCGGTGGCGTGCGCAGCACGCTTCGTGAACTGACTCATCGCCACTGTTTGACCACAGCGAACGAAGTGAGCGGAGGGAGTTTGGCGATGCACCGCCAAATGCCGCACTTCTCGTGGAGTCGGCCCGCCAGGGCCGACCGCCCCGGCATGAGCCTCCCGGCCATACCCCCAGCCGCAGCCGACGCGCACAGCAAGACCCAATCGGAGACCTGAAGAGATGTCCACCCTGACCCTGCGCGGCGTGCGCAAGAGCTACGAGAACAATGTCGAGGTGATCCGCGGCATCGACCTCGACATCGCCGATGGCGAATTCGCCGTCTTCGTCGGCCCGTCCGGTTGCGGCAAGTCCACGCTGCTGCGCATGATCGCCGGTCTCGAAGACATCGACCAGGGCGAGATCCGCATCGGCGGCGACCTCATCAACGAGGTGCCGCCCGCCGACCGCGGCGTCGCGATGGTGTTCCAGAGCTACGCGCTCTACCCGCACATGACCGTCGCCGAGAACATGGGCTTCGCGCTCAAGCTGGCCGGGCAGTCGAAGGACGACGTGAAGAAGGCCGTCGGCCGCGCCGCCGAGATCCTGCAGATCACGCACCTGCTCGAACGCAAGCCGAAGGCGCTCTCCGGTGGCCAGCGCCAGCGCGTCGCGATCGGCCGCGCCATCGTGCGCAAGCCGCGCGTCTTCCTGTTCGACGAGCCGCTGTCCAACCTCGACGCCTCGCTGCGCGTGCAGATGCGCATCGAGCTGTCGAAGCTGCACAAGGAAATCGGCAACACGATGATCTACGTGACGCACGACCAGGTCGAGGCGATGACGCTCGGCGACCGCATCGCCGTCTTCAACGCCGGCCGCATCGAGCAGGTCGGCACGCCGATGTCGCTGTACGAGCAGCCGGCCAACCAGTTCGTCGCCGGCTTCCTCGGTTCGCCGCGGATGAACTTCATTCCCTGCGTCGCCGCTGCCGCCGGCGGTGGTGCGGTGCAACTGCGCGTCGACCAGGCCGGCACGCTCAGCCTGCCCGGTGGCCTGCCCTCCGGCGCGTCGGCGCAACTCGTGCTCGGCATCCGCCCCGAACACCTCGGCATCGGCCGCGTCGAAAACGGCCTGGCCGCCCGCGTCGACCTGCTCGAACACCTCGGTGACTCGATCATCGTGCACGCCACGCTGCGCGGCACCGCCAACACCGTCTCGCTGCGCGTGCCCGCCGACCACGAAGGCCTCGGCGCCGGCCAGGACATCGGCCTCGTGCCGCAAGCCTCGCGCGCGCTGCTGTTCAGCGACAGCGGCGCCACCCTCGCCCTCCACTAGCGATCCCCCATGCACGCCCCGCTGCAAACGCCCTCCACCGCTGTCATGAAAACGATTTCGCAGCCGCTGCCGCGCACGTTTCCGACAGACCGCCCGGTGCCGGCTGCAGCGTCGCGTCCCCCGTTTTGGCCTGCCACTCCAAGGCCAAAAGCCGCCACTTCGGCGAACGACCTTTCTTCCACCCCAACAGGAGACCAGGAGACACCATGAACAAGAAACCTCTGTTCCTCGCGATGGCGCTTGCAGGCGCCGCCGGTTCGGCCGCCGCCGGTCCGGCCATCGATTTCTCGGGCTACATGCGCGCAGGCGTCGGCCTGAACACGCGCGGCGGCAACCAGGTGTGCTACCAGCTGGCCGGCGCCGACACCAAGTGGCGCCTCGGCAATGAATGCGACTACGTCGTCGAGCCGAACATCAACGCGAAGCTCGCCGAGTTCGAGGGATCCGACTGGCACGTGCACGTGATGCCGAGCGTCTACAAGGCCTGGGATGCCGGCCAGTCGCAGCCCGACGCGCTGACCACGCGCTTCGGCCAGATCTACACCTATGGCGACCACATCAGCCAGCTGGCCAACGGCAAGGTCTGGGCCGGCCGCCGCTTCTACAACCGCCTGCAGCTCGGCATCAACGACCAGTTCCTCGAGAACAACGACGGCAACGGCGCCGGCATCGAGGACATGGAGCTGGGCTTCGGCAAGCTCAGCGTCGCGTTCATGATGGACCCGAACTACGGCGTGCCCGGTGCCGTCAACGACACCTCGGTGAAGAACAACCGCTTCACGATCCCGGTGCGCCTGACCGGCATCAAGGACATCCCGAACGGCGACCTGTCGATCTACGTGACCGGTTCGATGCAGTCGAAGACCAGCGGCGCCAACGGCCAGGAAGCCGACAAGCAGCCGAAGGGCCTCGCGGTCGGCGCCTACCAGACCATCAACGGCACGCTCGGCGGATCGACCATCTTCGGCGCCAAGTTCGACAAGCTGGGCGAGACCAAGAACAGCCGCGTGGTGATCCAGCAGACCGGCAAGTTCGGCGAGGCCACCGGCTGGGATGCGATCGCCGAGTACCGCATCAACAAGCAGATCAACAACGCGGGCGCCGACGCCGGCAACAAGTGGTTCGCGCTCGGTGCCCGCGCCGACACCTACCTCGGCGGCCCGTTCCGCGCGCTGCTCGAAGTGGGCCACGACCAGGTCAAGCCGGATGCCGGCTCGAGCCTCGCGGCCAACGCCGGCAGCACCGGCAACCTGACGATGACGAAGATCACCGGCACGCTGGCCGCTTCGGCCGGCAAGGACCCGTGGTCGCGTCCGACCGTGCGCCTGTTCGTCACCCACGCGACGTGGAACGAGGCGGCACGCCTGAACCTGGGCGGCACCACGCAGGCCGTCTTCGGCGACAAGAAGGCCGGCACGTCCGTCGGGATCCAAGGCGAGACCTGGTGGTGATCGGCCCGGGCCGCCGCCGGACGGAGAGGTTTTGCCGCGGTTGGGGGATCGTGCTTGCCCGACTCCCCCGGTGTGCGGCCCGATCACGCGGGCTCGGCGCCTCGGCGCCGTGATCCGCGGGATCCCCACGGCGGTGGGGGTCCGAAGCGAGAGCGTTGGCCCGGCCCTGTGCCGGGCCTTTTTGCGTGCGGCCGGGCTTCAGCCGGCGAGCAGCCGGCCGTCGATCGCGATGCGCAGCGTGCGCACCGTCAGCACCGCCAGCACCGCCGTCAGGAACGCGAGCAGTGCGAGCGCGATCGCCTGCAGCGGCCAGCCACCGCGCACCGCGGCGTAGTGCAGCGCCGCGTTGCTCAGCGCCGCCAGCGGGAAGCCGATCGCCCACCACGCCGGCGCGAACGGCACGTCGCGGCGGAACACCTTGGGCGCCAGCACGAGGAAGATGAAGAGCGCGAAGTAGAAGAGCATCGACGCGAAGCGGTCGACCGCGCCGGTCATCGCGGTGTACGCGAGGAAGCCGACCGCGAACGGTCCGATCAGCACCAGCAGCGACGGCACCATCGCCCCCACCAGCGGCTCGTGATGCACCAGCCGCGACAGCACCAGCACCAGCAGCAGCAGCGCGATCACCGTGCCGAGCGCCATCGCCGCCCAGTTGAGCTCGGCCGCCCACGGCATCGGCATCTGCGCGCCGGTGACCGCGATGTCCAGCGTCGCGACGCCGGGGATCACCCAGGCCGGCACCGCGAGCTTCGCGTCGACGGCGCCGCGCAGCAGGCGCGACATCACCACCCCGCTCAGCGCGAAGGCGGCCGCGGCGCCCAGCGTCCACACCGCCACGGCCACCGCGCCGCTGTACGGCTGCAGCACCGCCGACAGCAGCAGCAACGCGATCACGATGGTGGCGAAGAAGTTGCCGGCCACCGGGTGGCGGAACTCCGCAGCGACCGCGTCCGGATGCCACGCGAGCTTGGCCAGGTACGCGAGGGCCAGCACGCCGAACACGATCAACGCGAAGGCACCGATCGCCTCGCCGATCACCGGCGGCGCACCGAACTGCCCGGCCGCCTGCCGCCACGCGAGCGCGAGGCCCGACAGGCCCATCACCGAGGCGAACAGGTTGACCGGCAGGTGGCGCACGCCGGGCGGATGCTTCAGAGGAAGAGCGGGCGGGATGGCGGAAGAGAGACGTGGCGTCGACGGGCTGGACATGCGAACTCCGATGGCTGGATTTGCCGGAGCGAGAAGTTTCAGCCACACTGGCCCGAGCCGTGCCGGCGATGCCCGCCGATTCCTGCCAAACATCCGAGAGCCTCTGCCATGCGTGTCGGAATCCTCGTCTTTCCGGGCGTCCAGCTGCTGGATGTCGCCGGCCCGTCCGATGTCTTCGTCGAGGCGGCGCGCCAGCTCGGCGATCTGCGGGCCTACGAGGTGCAGCTGATCGGCACCGAGGCCGGCCTGCTGCGCTGCGGCAGCGGCCCGCGCCTGCAGCCGGACGCGACCATCGCGACCCACCGCGGGCGCTTCGACACGTTGCTGGTGGCCGGCGGCCCGGCGGTCGAATCGATCACCGCGCGCGACGACGTGCGGCGCTGGCTGCAGCGCCACGCCAAGGCGGTGCGGCGCATCGGCTCGGTGTGCAGCGGCGCCTTCGTGCTGGCGGCGGCCGGGCTGCTGCAGGGGCGGCGCGTCGCGACGCACTGGAACTCGGTCGACCGCCTCGCCGCCGAGAACCCCGGCACCACCGTCGAGCCCGATGCGATCTACGTGAAGGACGGGCCGCTCTACACCTCGGCGGGTGTCACGGCCGGCATGGACCTGGCGCTCGCGATGGTCGAGGAGGACCACGGCCGCGAACTCGCGCTGCGCGTCGCGCGCGAGCTGGTGATGTTCCTGAAGCGGCCCGGTGGCCAGAGCCAGTTCAGCGCTCACCTGGCGGCGCAGACCGCCGAGAAATCAGGCATCCGCGCGCTGCAGGAGCACGTGCTCGCGAACCTGCGCGGCGACCTGTCGGTGCCGGCGCTGGCGGCGCGGGCCGGCATGAGCGAGCGCAACTTCGCGCGCATCTTCAAGGACGAAGCCGGCATGACGCCGGCCGAGTTCGTCGAGCTCGCGCGCATCGACGAGGCGCGCCGGCGCCTCGAGGCGAGCGACCTGCCGCTGAAGCGCCTGGCCGATGCGGTCGGCTACTCGAATGCCGACGCGCTGCGGCGCGCCTTCACGCGGCGCGTGGGTGTGGCGCCGCGCGACTACCGGCGGCAGTTCACTTGACGGGGCTGGCGCAGGCGGGATCCTGCGGCGGCACGATGGTCCAGAGGATGTCGTAGGTCGACGTGGTCGAGCCGCCGGGAATGAACGGCAGCATGTGCAGCGGCGGCGTGCCGGGCGGGGCCTCGTCGGCGCTGTGGAACAGCTGCACCGAGCCGGCGTCGCGCAGGGCCGCCAGGTCGACCCACGGCGACTTCAGCGGATCGCCCGACTCCAGCACGGGCGGGTTGCTGCCTGCATACACCGACACCATGCCGCCCTCGTAGGTCGGGCCGACCACGAAGCGCAGCGGGCACGACGTGGTCTGCCGCCATGCGGCCAGCACCGTGTCGGCGAGATGCTGCGCCGGGTAGAACTGGTCGGCCCGCCCGCGGCCGGCCACCGTCGACGGATCGACCACCGAGCGCGCATAGGCTGCCATCAACGCCAGGTGGATCGCGAGCGCCAGCAGGCACAGCCGCCGCAGCGTGGCCGCACCGACGCGCTTGCGCAGCAGCCAGGCAAACCACAGGCTGATGAACTGCACGCTCTGGAAGCCCCAGTGGTCCTGCAGGCGCACGCCGAACACCAGGCACATCACGACCAGCACCGCGAGCGGGAAGCCGAGCAGCCCGAACAGCCATGCGCGCCGCACGCGCGGCGGCACGACATCCGCAGGCGCTGCGGCGACCGGCGCGGCGCGCTGCCAGGCCACCAGCGCGAGCATCGCGACCCCCACCGGCACCAGCATCCGCAGGTGCACCGCGGTGAACGACAGCAGCTTGTGGATGCGGCCCGCGGCATCGAGCTGCAGCGCGGTCGTCGACGCATAGCGCAGCGTCGAGAACTGGTGGTGGAACACCCAGGCGATGTGCGGCGCGAACAGCGCCATCGAGATCAGCACGGCCAGCGCCAGCCCGAGCCGTGCGCGGGGGGTGGCCAGCATGCCGCTCAGGCCCAGCGCCAGGATCAGCCCGGCCAGCCCGACCGCCGACTGGTACTTGGACAGCAGCGCGAGCCCCGCCAGCACGCCCAGCGCGATCCACCAGCCAAAGCCGGTGCGGGGCTCGGCAGCGCGCAGTGCGACCCAGGCCGCGGCCGCCAGGCACAGCATCATCACCGTGTTGTGGTTGAACAGCTGGCCCTTCCAGCTGAACGCGAAGTGCAGCCCCCACAGCACGATGGCCACGCCGGCCAGCCGCTCGCCGAGCAGGCGCCGCGCGACCCCGAACGTGAACACCGCGGTGCCGGCGACGCACAGCGCGKCCAGCAGGTAGGGCCACAGCGGCGAGAAGCCGAACACGCGGATCACGGCGGCCAGCATCCAGGTCGGCAGCGGCGGGTGCTTGTGGTAGCCGCCCTCGAAGCTGTGCGACCAGGTGAACTGCTCGAAGTGGTCGCCCGGCTGGCCGGGATTCAGCAGCGCCCCGAACAGCGCCCAGCCGATGCCGAACAGCAGCGCGAACGCGAGTGCCGGCGGCAGGCGGGGAGCGGCCGGCGGCCGATCGGAGACAAGGGAGGACAAGGCCATGGGAAGAGGGGAGCCGGGCTGCCGACAGGGCGCCGCAGTTTAATCCCCGCCCCCCGTACTCACCCTCTAGGCGCCGGGGCCCTGCCGCTCCTATCGTCGGTGACCGGTGCCATCGCGCCGATGCCGGAGTTGCACGTGGCCGATCCCATCCTGCCGGAACACCTCGCGCTGCACCGCCTGTACCACTGGGAGCGCAGCGCGCCGGACCGCATCTGCTTCACGCAGCCGCAGGGCGGCGGGGTGCTGCGCGAGTTCACCTGGTCGCAGGTGATGGCCGAGGTGCGGCGCATCGCCGCCCACCTGCGCGAGCGTGGCGTGCGCGACGGCGCGAAGGTGGCGCTGCTGTCGAAGAACTGCGCGCACTGGCTGATGGCCGACTGGGCGATCTGGATGGCCGGCGGTGTCTCGGTGCCGCTGTACCCGACGCTGTCGGCCGCGACGATCCGGCAGATCCTGCTGCACAGCGAGGCGCAGCTGCTGTTCGTCGGCAAGCTCGACGGCTGGGAGGCGATGAAGTCCGGCATCCCGGACGAGCTGCCGTGCATCGGCATGCCGCTCGCGCCGCCGAACGACTACCCGCAATGGGATGCGCTCGTCGCGCGCACCGCGCCGCTGGCCGGCGAGCCGGTGCGCGACGCGGCCGAGCTCGCGACCCTCATCTACACCTCCGGCACCACCGGCGTGCCCAAGGGCGTGATGCAGAGCTTCGGTGCGTTCGCGTGGTCGATCCGCACCGGGCTGAAGCGGCTGGAGGCGATCGACCCCGACACCCGCATGCTGAGCTACCTGCCGCTGGCCCACGTCGCCGAGCGGGCGCTGGTCGAGCACGGGCAACTCGCGACCGGCATGCACCTGTTCTTCGCCGAGAGCCTGGAGACCTTCGCCGGCGACCTGCAGCGCGCGCGGCCCACGGTGTTCTTTTCGGTGCCGCGGCTGTGGGTCAAGTTCCAGCAGGGCGTGCACGCGAAGATGCCGCCGGCGAAGCTGCAGCGCCTGTTGCGGATCCCGCTGGTCGGCGCGCTGGTGCGGCGCAAGATCCTGCGCGCGCTCGGGCTCGACCAGTGCCGCGTCGCCGCCTGCGGCGCCGCGCCGCTGCCGCCGGAGTTGCGCGCCTGGTACGCGGGCCTGGGCTTGCCGATCCTCGATGCCTACGGCATGACCGAGAACTGCGGCGTGTCGCACGCGACGCTGCCCGGCCGCGCGAGCCCCGGCACGGTCGGCCCGCCGTACGACGGCGTCGAGTGCCGCATCGCGCCGGCCGACGGCGAGATCCAGATGCGCAGCCCCGGGTTGATGATGGGCTACTACAAGGCGCCGGGGCTGACGCGCGAGGCGATGACCGACGACGGCTGGCTGCACACCGGCGACAAGGGCGAGATCGACGCGCAGGGCAACCTGCGCATCACCGGCCGCGTGAAGGACCTGTTCAAGACGAGCAAGGGCAAGTACGTGTCGCCGGCACCGATCGAGGACCGGCTGGTGATGCACCCGGCGGTCGAGGCCTGCTGCGTGATCGGCGCGAACCTGGGCCAGCCGATGGGCATCCTGATGCTGTCGCCGGCGGCCGCGCAGGGTGCGGGAGACCCGCTGTCGCGGCAGGAGCTGGAGGCTTCGTTCGAAGCCCACCTGCGCCATGTCAACGAGCGGCTCGATCCGCACGAACAGCTCGACTGCCTGGTCACGGTGAGCGAGCCGTGGACCGTCGACAACGGCTTCATCACGCCGACCTTCAAGGTCAAGCGCAACCGGATCGAGGAGGCGTACGGGGCGTTGTTCGAGGGCTGGTCCGCGGCCCGGCGGCCGGTGGTGTGGCATCGCGCCTGAGCCGAGCCGCCGGAGCCCACGGATTTCCCCACTAGACTGCCACCCCATGACCAAACTCGCCCTCACCTGCCTCGCGCTCGCCCTCACCGCCTGCGCCTCCGACGCCCCCCGGCAGACGCTCACGCAGGCCGGCGAGGCGATGGTCACGCCGCTGAACGACCTGAACCTGATCCGCACCGACATCCCGGCGCCGCTGCAGGCCGCGCAGAAGGCGCCGTATGCGGTGCCGGCGCCGGCCGGCTGCACGGCGCTGGTCGCCGAGGTGCAGTCGCTCGACGCGGTGCTCGGCCCCGACCTCGACACGCCGCCGTCGGCCAGCAACCCGAGCCTGATCGAGCGCGGCGCCGGCACCGCCAGCGGCATGGCGGTCGGCAACCTGCGCAGCGCCGCCGAGGGCGTGGTGCCGTTCCGCGGCTGGATCCGCAAGCTCAGCGGTGCCGAACGCTACTCGCGCGATGTCGCCGCCGCCATCGCCGCCGGCACCGTGCGCCGTGCGTTCCTGAAGGGACTGGGCGCCGCCGCGTCGTGCGAGATCCCGGCCATGCCGCGCGCTGCCAGCTGACGAGGAGCTCGCATGAGACGGCGCCTGCTGCTCGCGGCCACCGTGGCCGCGCTGTGCCTGCCCTTCGTCCACGCGGCGCACGCGGCCGACGCGCCACCGGTCGGCTACTACGGCATCGGCATCTCGGTGAAGACCGACGGCGGCATGCCGTGGAACCCGAAGCTGCAGAGCGTGACGATCTCGCGCGTCGCCCCGGCGTCGCCGGCCGCGCAGAAGGGCATCGCGGTCGGCGACCTGGTGATCGCCGCCGACGGCCTGACGATCGCCGGGCGCAAGGCCCGCGAGCTGGAGCCGGTGATGCACAAGACGGTCGGCCAGTCCTTGCGCCTCGCGCTGAAGCGGCCGGACGGCAAGGCCTACGAGGTGACGCTGGTCGCGGTCGCGAAGCCCGCCCCGGCCGCACCGGCGCGATGACGACGCTGCAGGTCAAGGTCAAGCCGAACGCGCGCCTGCGCCAGCTCGAGGCCCAGCCGGACGGCAGCTGGCTCGCCCACCTCAAATCGCCGCCGATAGATGGCAAGGCCAATCAGGAGCTGATCGCGCTGATCGCCGAACATTTCGGTTTGCGCAAATCGCAGGTGCAGATCAGGAGCGGGGCGTCCGGCCGGATGAAGCTGGTGCAGCTGGACTGATCCGGGCCGGCGTTGTTGCGCACGCTTTCCTCGATGCCGCCATGCTGACGATCACCGCTGAAGACCCCGGTTCGCCCGATGCGCGGGCGCTGGTGGACGAACTCTCCGACACGCTCGCGGCCCTCACCGGCGACCCGGGCCGGTCCTCGTTCGATCCGGACGACGTGCGCCATCCGCGGGCGCGCTTCGCCGTTGCGCGCGACGCGCAGTCGCGGCCGGTCGGCTGCGGTGCACTGCGGCCGCTGCAACCGGGCGTCGCCGAACTGAAGCGCATGTACGCCCGGCCGGGCACCCGCGGCGTCGGCTCGGCGCTGCTCGCCTTCCTGGAAGCCGAGGCGACCACGCTCGGCTACCACGCGCTGTGGCTGTCGACCCGCGTCGTCAACGAGCGGGCCGTCGGCTTCTACGAATCGCGCGGCTATGCGCGCATTCCCAACTTCGGCCACTACGCCGGACGCACGCAATCGGTGTGCCTCGCGAAGGTGCTCGATGCTTCCCAGAACAGATCCGAGACAAACCCATGACCCATCCCTACCAAGACCCGGCCCGCCCGGTCCCCGAACGCGTGGCCGACCTGCTCGCACGCATGACGCTCGACGAGAAGATCGCGCAGCTGCACGCCTTCTGGCTGGTGCTGTCCGAGGACGGCGATCACCGCCCGCGCATGGACAGCTTCACCGGCGGCAGCGACGCCGACACGGTGCGGCACGGCCTGCGCCATGGCCTGGGCCAGATCTCGCGCCCGCTCGGCAGCCACAGCGTCGACCCGGCCAGCGGCGTGCGTGCGCTGAACCGGCTGCAGAAATTCCTCGTCGAGCAGACCCGGCTCGGCATCCCGGCGCTGTCGCACGAGGAGTGCCTGGTCGGGCTGATGGGCCGCGGCGCCACGCTGTTCCCGTCGGCGCTGTCGTACGGCGCGACCTGGAACCCCGAGCTGGTCGAGCAGGTGGCGCAGGCGATCGGCCGCGAGGCGCGCAGCGTCGGCTGCCACCAGGGCCTGGCGCCGGTGCTCGACGTCTCGCGCGACGTGCGCTGGGGCCGCACCGAAGAGACCTTCGGCGAGGATCCGTACCTGGTCGGCGTGCTCGCCACGCGCTACGTGCGCGGGCTGCAGGGGCCGAAGCGCGACCTGCTCGCCACGCTGAAGCACTATGCCGGCCATTCGGCCAGCGAGGGTGCACGCAACCACGCGCCGGTGAGCCTCGGCTGGCGGGAGCTGAACGACGTGTTCCTGCTGCCGTTCGAGATGGCGGTGAAGCAGGCGAACGCCGGCTCGGTGATGCCGGCGTACCACGACATCGACGGCGAGCCGGCGCATGCCTCGCAGCACCTGCTGACCGAGGTGCTGCGCCGCCAGTGGGGCTTCGACGGGCTGGTCGTCGCCGACTACGTCGGCATCAGCCTGCTGTACCAGCACCATGGCGTGGCCGCCGACCGGGCCGAGGCGGCCGCGCAGGCGTTCAACGCCGGGCTCGACATCGAGCTGCCGGGCGACGACTGCGCGCCGCAGCTGCGCGAAGCATTGGAGCGTGGTCTCATCACGATGCAGAAGGTCGACGAGATCGTCGCCCGCGTGCTGACCGAGAAATTCCGGATCGGCCTGTTCGAGCGGCCGTATACCGAGGTGGCGGGCATCGCGCTGCAGCAGCCCGAGACCGTCGCGCTCGCGCGCGAGGTGGCGCGGCAATCGGTCGTCGTGCTGCACAACGACGGCGTGCTGCCGCTGGATGCGCGCGCCGGCCGGTGCATCGCGGTGATCGGCCCGACGGCCGACGACCCGCTGGCGCTGCTCGGCGGCTACAGCTTCCCGGTGCACCTGATCCTCAACGACCAGGCCGAAGGCGCGTCGCAGGTCGTCACGCCGCTCGCGGCCCTGAAGGCGGTGTTCGGCGACGCGAACGTGCGCTATGCCCAGGGCTGCCCGATCCTCGAGGAGCGCAGCGCCGGTGCGCCGGTGTTCCCCGGTGACGTGGCCGAGGCGGTGAACGGCGAGCGGGTCTCGCGCGTCTCGCAGCGCCGCGACGGCATCGCGGGGGCGGTGGCCTGCGCGAAGGCTGCCGATGTCGCGATCGTCTGCGTCGGCGATCTGGCGGGCCTGTTCCAGACCGGCACCGTCGGCGAGGGCTCGGACGCCGATTCGCTCGCGCTGCCCGGCGTGCAGCAGGCGCTGCTCGATGCGGTGCTCGACAGCGGCACGCCGACCGTGGTCGTGCTGACCGGCGGGCGGCCCTACACGCTCGGTGGGCGCGAGCACGAACTGGCCGCGCTGGTGATGGCCTTTGCCGGCGGCCAGGAAGGCGGCACCGCGATCGCCGAGGTGCTGAGCGGCGCGGTCGAACCGTCGGGCCGGCTGACGCTGTCGGTGCCGAAGAGCGCCGGCGCGATGCCGTACTTCTACAACCACAAGCTGAAGAGCGCCGGCACGCCGATCGCGCTGCATTTCGGCAGCCGCCATCCGTTCGGCCACGGGCTGTCGTACACGGCGTTCGCCTACGACGAGCTGCAGCTCGCGCAGCCGCAGGTCGACATCGAGCGCGGCGAGATCGAGCTGTCGTGCCGCATCACCAACACCGGCGCGCGCGCCGGCGTCGAGGTGCCGCAGCTGTACGTGCGCGATGTGCTGGCGTCGGCGGTGCGGCCGGTCAAGGAGCTGAAGGGCTTCGCCCGCGTGGCGCTCGCGCCGGGCCAGTCGGCGCGCGTGCGCTTCCACCTGCCGGTGGACATGCTGAACTTCACCGGTGCGGCCGGCGCCCGCATCGTCGAGCCCGGCGAGTTCGAGCTGCAGGTCGGTGCGTCGAGTGCCGACATCCGGCTGCGCGCGAGCGTGCAGGTCACCGGCGCGGTGCGCACGCTCGGGCGCGACTGGCGCATGGAGAGCCGTGTCACTTGTCAGATGCAAGGGTGAAGCGGACGTAGACTCGGCGGACCGTTGTTCCAGGTCTGCCATGTCCGACCCGTCGAGTCATTTCCCCGTCCTCGAGACGCAGCGGCTGCTGCTGCGCGAGACCTCGCTGGCCGATGCGCCGGTGCTGTTCGCGATCCATTCGGATGCCGATGCGATGCGCTGGTTCGGCACCGAGCCGCTGCCCGACGAGCAGGCGGCGCAGAAGGTGATCGAGGGCTGGGCGACGGCGCGCACGCTGGCCAACCCCGGCATCCGCTGGGGGATCGAGCGGCGTGACGACGGCCGGCTGATCGGCACCTGCGGGCTGTTCCGTTGGAACCGCCAGTGGYGCGCCTGCATGGTCGGCTACGAACTGGCGCGCGAGGCCTGGGGCCAGGGCTACATGCGCGAGACGCTGCTCGCGGTGCTGGGTTTCGGCTTCGCGCAGATGCAGCTCAACCGGGTCGAGGCGCAGGTGCATCCGGACAACATCGCGTCGCTGAAGCTGGTGGAGCGGCTCGGCTTCGTGCGCGAAGGCCTGCTGCGCGAGGCCGGCTGGTGGGGCGGGCAGGCGCAGGACCTGGTGCAGTTCTCGCTGCTGCGGCGCGAGCAGCGGGTGGTGGTGCTGGATCCGTAGGGCCAGGTCTGCCGTCAGGCGGGCCGAGCGCCGGCCCGCCCCAAGCCGGCCCGCGTTCCCTCGGGGGACAGCCCGGTGTACCCATCGGGCGAGGGGCTCCATGTCACCCCCTGGTGCACGCTCAGGAACAACTCCCCCTTGAACCACTGCTGCCAGCCACCCGCCCGCAGCCCGTCCATCACCGGCCCCTTCACCTCCGACAGGTCCAGCCGCATGCCGCGCGCGGCCAGCATGTCCTGCAGTGCGCGCAGCGCCTCCAGGCCGCTCAGGTCGATGCGGTTCACCGGCGCCATCTGCAGCAGCACGCGGCGCGTGTCCGGGTGGGTCGCCAGGTGCTGCGCGACCACGTCCTCCAGCTGGCGGGCGTTGGTGAACAGCAGGCTCTCGTCGATGCGCAACGCGAGCACGCCCGGCGTCAGCTCCACCTGGTAGCGGTCGATGTTGCGGTAGTGCTCGGTGCCCGGCACGCGGCCGATCAGCGCCACGTGCGGCCGCGCGGTGCGCTGCAGCAGCAGCGCGATCGATGCCGCCACGCCCAGGCCGAGCGACCAGCCGGCGCCGAACAGCAGCATCAGCGCGGCCACCGCGACCATCACCACCCACTCGCTGCGCGCGTAGTGCCAGGCCTCGCGGAACGGCCCGAGCGCCAGGCCCGACAGCACCGCCACCAGGATGGTCGCGGCCAGCACCGGCGTCGGCAGCCAGGCGAGCGGCTGCGCCAGCAGCAGCATCGCCAGCACCATCAGGATCGCGGTGAACACGCCGGCCATGCGCGTGCGGCTGCCCGCTTCCAGGCTGACGATGCTGCGCGAGAAGCTCGCGCTGACCGGCATGCCCCCCGTCAGCGCCGCCGCCATGTTGGCCGCGCCCAGGCCCGCCAGCTCGCGCCGCGGATCCACCCGCTGGCCGAGCCGGCGCGCCAGCGATTCGGCGACGACCAGGCTGCTGACGTAGGTGACCAGCGCGATCAGCAGCGCCTGCGGCAGCAGTGCCCACCACAGCGTGGCGTCGAGCAGCGGCAGCGCGAAGTTCGGCGACAGCGCCGGCAGCGCGCCGACCAGCGTCACGCCGTGCCGGTCGGCGCCGGTCAGCATCGCGGTCGCCATCGCGCCGACCAGCACCGCCAGCGGCACCAGCCGGCCGACCAGCACCGCGTGCGGCCGGCCGAAGCGCTTGGCGAGCCATGGTTGCGCATGGCGGCGCGTGAACCACAGCAGCGCGACAGCACCCAGGCCGTACGCGGCCGTCATCGGCGCCCACGGCCGCACCGCCTGCCACCAGCTGTGCAGCACCTGCACCGCATCGGCACCGCGTGCCGACGCGCCGAGCAGCACCGGCAGCTGGCTGAGCGCGATCGACAGCGTCGCGCCGGTCTCGAAGCCGTGCAGCACCGGCACGCTGAGCAGCGCGGCCAGCGCATCGAGCCGCAGCCAGGCCGCCGCCAGCAGCAGCAGCCCGACCTCGGCCGCCAGCACCAGCGCGACCGCCGGCGCCTCGACGCCGGCCGGCGCCTGGCCGATCGCCTGCGCGATCATCAGCGCGAGCACCGCGGCCGGCCCGACGCCCAGCACCGGGCTGGAGCCGAGCGCCGCGTACGCCACCAGTGGCAGCAGGCTCGCATACAGGCCGACCTGCGCCGGCAGCCCGGCGAGCAGCGCATAGGCCAGGCTTTGGGGGATCAGCAGCACGCTGATGACGAAGGCGGCGACCAGGTCGTCGCGCAGGGCCTCGCGACGGTAGGCGCGCCAATCCAGGCGCCAGGGGGTGAAACGCATGTGGCGATTGTCCGTCGAGTGCAATCCCCAAGGCAGCTGATTGCCTTCGGCGGATACCAGCCCAACACTTGCCGGGCAAGGCTGCGACCGCGGCCAGGGAGGCGACGACCATGTGGTGGCTCAACTTCAACCCGCAGTTCAACTGGCCGTTCAGCGGCTCGGTCGTGCAGGACATCCACCCCTCGCTGCTGGCCCGTGCCGGCAACGACGAGACCGAGCTGCGCGTGCTGCGCGAGGTGGCGTCGTACGGCAGGCAGATCGGCGTGCTCAGCGACCTGGTGCTGGGCCTCGCGAAGCGGCTGCCGGCCGGTGAGCTCGACGACGACGCCCGCCATGCGCTCGCACAGCTGGAGGAGATGGGCGCGCGGATCGCGCGCATCAAGCAGGGCCAACGCTGAGCTTCCCGGCGTAAAGTCGCGGGCTGCTCCAGGTGAACAGCCCCGTCCATGCGCTCCACAGTTGCCAACCCCGTCGCCACCCGACCCACCCGCCCCGCCATCAGCTGCGTGATGCCGGCCTACAACGAGGCCGCCAACCTGCCGGTGCTGCTGCCGCAACTGAGCGCGCACCTGGCCGGGCTGACCGACCGCTGGGAGGTCGTCATCGTCGACGACGGCAGCACCGACGGCACCGCGCTCGCGGTCGCGCCCTTCCTCACGACGCCCGGCGTGCGCTACGTGCGGCTGTCGCGCAACTTCGGCAAGGAGCAGGCGCTGACCGCCGGCATCGACCTGGCGCGCGGCGAGGTCGTCGTGCTGATGGATTCCGACCTGCAGCACCCGGTCGACCTGATCGACCGCATGGTGCAGGCCTGGGTCGGCGGGGCCGACATGGTGTGCGCCGCGCGCGCCTCGCGCGCCGACGAGACCTGGGCCAAGCGGCTGGGCACCTGGGCCTTCTACCGGCTCGTCAACACCAAGCACTCGGTGCACATCCCGGTCGATGCCGGCGATTTCCGGCTGATGGACCGGCGCGTGGTCGATGCGCTGAAGGCGCTGCCCGAGCGCAACCGCTTCATGAAGGGGCTGTACGCGTGGGTCGGCTTCCGCACCGAGATCATCGACTACACGCCGGCCGAGCGGCATGCCGGCACCAGCAGCTTCTCGATGCGCAGCCTGGTGCGGCTCGCGCTGACCGGCGTCACCGCGTTCTCGAACGTGCCGCTGCGGCTGTGGAGCGCGCTCGGCGCGCTGATCGCGTTCGGCGGCATGGGCTTCGGGCTGCTCGTGATCGCGCAGCACTTCATCTATGGCCATGATGTGCCGGGCTGGGCCACGCTGGTGTGCAGCCTGATGTTCTTCAGCGGCGTGCAGCTGCTGTCGATCGGCATCCTCGGCGAATACGTCGGCCGCATCTTCGACGAGGTCAAGCGCCGCCCGATCTACCTGGTGGCGAGCGAGGCCGGCCAGGGCCTGGCGGAGCCGGAATCCCGATGACGGGCGCGCCGCGCACCCTCGGCCTGTGTGCCGATGACTTCGGGCTGTGGCCGTCGGTCTCGCGCGGCATCGCGCGGCTGGCGCATGCGCAGCGCCTGACCGTGGTGTCGTGCATCACGACCGGCGATGCGTGGCGGGCCAGCGCGCCGTTGCTGGCCGACCTGCCCGACAGCGTCGAGTGCGGCCTGCACTTCAACCTGACCGAGGGGCTGCCGCTGAGCGCCGAGCTGGCGCGCGTGTGGCCGGTGCTGCCGCCGCTGCCGACGCTGATCGCACAGGCCCACCTGCGCCGGCTGCCGGTCGACGCGCTGCGGGCCGAATGGCAGGCGCAACTGGCCGCGTTCACCGAAGCGACCGGCCGCGTGCCGCAGACCATCGACGGCCACCAGCATGTGCACCATCTGCCGCAGGTGCGAGAGGTGCTGCTGCACGGCATCGGGCAGCTGCTGCCGGCACCGGCGGTGCGCGACACCGGCGTGCTGCCCGGGCCGGGCTTCGGCCTGAAGCGCCAGCTGATCGCCGGTACCGGCGGGCGCTGGCTGCACCGCGAGCTGCTGCGCCGCGGCTGGCTGCACAACCCGGCGCTGCTCGGCGTCTACGACTTCGTCGACACCGATTACCGCGGGTGGATGCAGCGCTGGCTGCGCGCGTTGCCTGCGTCGGGCGGGCTGGTGTTCTGCCACCCGGGCGAGATCGATGCGCAGTCGGCCGGCGATGCGATCGCCGCGGCGCGGCAGCGCGAGCTGGCCTACCTGGAAAGCGGGGCGTTCGCCGACGACCTGGCGGCGGCGAACGTCAAGCTCGGGCGGGTGTGGCAGCGCGGCGCTACGAAAACGTCCAGCGCCGGTTGATCAGGAAGGTCAGCACCAGGCCGGTCAGGGTCGCGACGACCTGCGCCAGCAGGTAGTGCCAGCCGAGCGCGACGCCGCCCGCGACGATCGCCATGCCGACCAATGCACCGATCAGGGCCGTGCCCTGGAACTTGAGCCAGGCCGGGCCGAGCGGCCCGCGGTGGTCGAAGGTGAAGCGCCGGTTGCCGAAGAACGCGACCTGCGCGCCGAGCGCCGCGCCGAGGCCCGAGGCGATCCAGGCCGGCACCTGCACGCCCTCGACCAGCGCAGCCAGCAGCGCATAGTGCGCCGCGGTCGCGAGCACGCCCACCAGGCCGTAGCGAAAGAAGCGGTGCAGCAGATCGGTCAGCGAGGCGGCCATGGCCGCGCATTAAACCCCACCCCCGACCTCAGTCGACTTTCGCGCCCGACACCTTCACCACCTGCGCCCACTTCTTCGTCTCGGCCGCGATGTAGGCCGCGAACTCCGCCGGCGGCATGCCGCTCGGGATCGCGCCCTGCGCCAGCAGCCGCTCCTTCAGCGCCGGCGTGCCGAGCGCCTTGGCACTTTCCTGCTGCACCCGGTTGACGATCTCCGCCGGCGTGCCGGCCGGCGCCAGCAGCCCGAACCACGAGCTCGCATCGAAGCCTTTCACCGGCCCGGCCTCGGCGACCGTCGGCACGTCGGGCAAGGCGGCGCTGCGCTGCGCGCTGGTGACGGCCAGCGCCTTCAGCTTGCCGGCCTTGATCTGCGGCATCGCCGACGGCAGGTTGTCGAACATCAGGTCCATCGTGCCGCCGATCAGGTCGAGCAGCGCCGGCCCCGAGCCGCGGTACGGGAAGTGCAGCATGAAGGTGCCGGTCATGCTCTTGAACAGCTCGCCGCTCAGGTGGATCGAGGTGCCGTTGCCGCTGGACGCCATGTTCAGCTTGCCCGGGTGGGCCTTCGCATAGCGGATCAGGTCGGCCACGCTGTTGATCCCCGCGGCCTCGGCCTTGGCCGGATTCACCACCAGCACGTTCGGCACGCCGGCCACCAGCGTGACCGGTGCGAAATCCTTGATCGGGTCGAACGGCAGCTTCGGGTACAGCGACTGGTTGATGCCGTGCGTGCCGACCGTGCCCATCAGCAGCGTGTAGCCGTCCGGCGGCGACTTCGCCACCTGCTCGGCGCCGACGTTGCCGCCGGCCCCCGGCTTGTTGTCGACGATGAACTGCTGGCCGAACGCCCGGCTCAGCTCGGGCGCGAGCGCACGCGCCAGGATGTCGGTGGTGCCGCCCGGCGCGAACGGCACGACGATGCGCACCGGCTTGGTGGGCCAGGCGCCCTGGGCGCGCAGGGGGGAGGCAAGGACTGCGGTGGCGGCCGCCGCTGCGGTGGCGAGCACCTGGCGGCGTGTCGGACAGGTCATGGGAACTCCGGTCTTCTCGAGGGATGGGCCCAGTGTGCGGCAGCGCAACGCCGCCCCGTACCCGCGCTCGCCCTACTTCTCACCACCCGGGCGCTGTGCCACGATCCACCTGCCTGCAGCACGCTCTCGTGCCCACCGGAACCCGACGACCGTGCCCCCACCGTTCCCGCCTGCCGACGACCTCGGCGCGATCATCGCCCGGGTCCAGTCCCGCTACATCCGCGCCGCGCCGCCGCGCGAGATGCTGGCGCCGCTGCTGACCGACCTGCTCGAGAGCACCGCCTGCGAGTACGGCTTCATCGCCGAGGTGCTGCACGACGGCGACGGCGCGCCCTACCTGCGCTTCTACGTGCTGACCGACATCTCGTGGGACGACGCGACGCGCGCGCTGTACGAGCGCCACATGCACGGCGGCCCGGAGCACACGATCGAGTTCCACAACATGCGCACGCTGTTCGGCGCCGCCGTGCTGAGCGGTGCGCCGGTCATCAGCAACGACCCCGAGGTCGACCCGCGGCGCGGCGGCCTGCCGCCCGGCCATCCGGCGATGCGCTCGTTCCTCGGCGTGCCGCTGTTCCACGGCGGCGAGATGCTCGGCATGGTCGGCCTCGCGAACCGGCCGGGCGGCTTCGACCAGGCCCTGGTCGACCGGCTGCAACCGCTCTTCACCAGCGTCGGTGCGATCCTCGGCGCGGTCCGCAACGACCGCGAGCGGCGCGAGGCCGAGAATGCGCTGCGCGCGAGCGAGACCCAGCTGCGCGCGGTGCTCGAGATGGCCGGCTCCGGCATCGTGCAGATCGGGCTCGACGGCTTCCCGCTGTTCCTGAACCAGCAGCTGTGCGACATGCTCGGGCGCAGCCGCGCCGAGCTGCTCGCGCTCAGCACCGAGGACGTGACCCACCCCGACGACCTGGCGGGCGAGCGGCGCCGGCGGCGCCAGCTGCTGGCCGGCGAGATCCCGCGCTACCGCGCCGACAAGCGCTACCTGCATGCCGACGGCCGCATCGTCTGGGCCACCATCAACGTCACGCTGGTGCGCAAGCCCGACGGCCATCCCGACTACCTGATCGCGGTGGTGCAGGACATCACCGAGCGCAAGCAGGCCGAGTCCGAGCTGCGGGCGAGCCGCCAGCGCTTCGTCGACCTGCTGAACTCGGTCGACGGCATCTTCTGGGAGGGCGACCCGCGCACCGAGAACTTCACCTTCGTCAGCGACAAGGCCAAGCAGCTGCTCGGCTACCCGCAGGCCGACTGGATGCAGCCGCGCTTCTGGATCCTGCACGTGCACCCTGACGATCGCGAGCGCGCGCTGCGCGAGGTCGCCGATTCGCAGCTCACCGGCTCGGTCAGCGCGATCGAGTACCGCTTCTACGCGGCCGACCGCAGCGTGCGCTGGATGAGCAGCTGGGTCACGGTGTTCCGCCCCGAGGGCGGCCAGCGGCTGCTGCGCGGGCTGATGATCGACATCACCGAGCGCAAGCGCATCGAGGAGGCGGTGCTCGCGGCCGAATCGGCGCAGCGCGCGAACGCCGCGAAGACCGAGTTCCTGTCGCGCATGAGCCACGAGCTGCGCACGCCGCTGAACGCGGTGCTCGGCTTCGCGCAGCTGCTGGAGCTGGACAGCCAGCAGCCGCTGAACGCGGCGCAGCAGATGCGGGTGCAGCACATCACGCAGGCCGGCACCCACCTGCTCGCGATGATCAACGATGTGCTCGACCTGTCGCGCATCGAGAGCGGTGGCGTCGCGCTGGTGTCGGGCAGCGTCGCGCTGCGGCGCGTCGTTGACGAGGCGCTCGCGATGGTCGCGCCGGCTGCGGCCGAGGCCGGCGTGCAGCTGCTGATCGAGCGTGCATCGCCGCAGGCGGCCGACCCGCGCATCTGCGTGCAGGCCGACCACCTGCGGCTGCGCCAGGTGCTGGTGAACCTGCTGAGCAATGCGATCAAGTACAACCGCCGCGGCGGCCAGGTGCTGCTGAGCTGGCCGGTCGACGCGGGCGTGGGGTTGGTGCACCTGCAGGTGCGCGACACCGGCGAGGGGCTGACGGCGGCGCAGATCGCGCACCTGTTCGAGCCGTTCAACCGGCTCGGCGCCGAGCGCAGCGGTGTCGAAGGCACCGGCATCGGCCTGGTGATCACGCAGCGCCTGGTACAGCTGATGAACGGCCGGCTGTCGGTCGAGAGCGAGCCGGGCGTCGGCAGCGTCTTCACCGCGAGCCTGCCGTGGGTGCCGATGGCGGCGTCGGACCCGGGCTTCGCGCCCACCGAGGTGTCCGTCGACATTCCGGCGGCGCCCTGGACGGTGCTGTACGCCGAGGACAACCCGATGAACGTCGAGCTGGTGCGCCAGGTGATGAAGATGCGGCCCGACTGGCGGCTGCTGGTGGCGGCCAACGGGCGCCAGGCGGTCGAGATGGCGCTGCAGCAGCGCCCCGACCTGCTGCTGCTCGACATGCACCTGGGCGACATGAGTGGCGTCGAGGTGTCGCGCGCGCTGGAGGCGGCGCTCGGCTGCCCGCGCATCGCGCTGTCGGCCGACGCGACGCCGGAGCAGTCGCAGGTGGCGCGCGCGGCGGGCTTCGCGGCCTACCTGACCAAGCCGGTGAACGTGGCGCAGCTGCTGCGCTGCCTGGACGAGCAGCAAGCGGGGCGGGCGCCATAAGGTTTGCGCATTGATGTTTGCGCAAAGGCGCGTGGGGGAGACCGTGGCGCGCCGGCCGGTTCGGTCATCGCCCCAGGGGGCGATGACTTCCCTCCGCTGACTGGTTTTGCGGCCCGTCGCCCAAACTCCCGCCACTCACTTCGTTCGTTGTGGTCAAACAGTGGGCGACAGTCAGTTCACGAAGCGTGCTGCGCACGCGGGCCGCAAAACCAGCCAGCTCCGGCGACCCGTCCTGATTGGCGCTCCACGGTCTCCCCCACGCGCCTTTGTGCCACCGCCCTGCTCCTTCGGCTGTGACAAGCGAACAAATGGGGTTTGATGCCCGGGCTGTCGCCCGGGCCCGGTTCCGCATCTGCGATCAATCGTCCCTCCATGCCGACACCCTCACCCGCTGCGTCTGGCGGCACTTTTCAAGCGGCACTCGTTGCCCGGGTGACAACCCGGACTCAACCTTCATTTGTTCGCTTGTCACCTCCCGAAGGGGGACGGTGCTGCCACAAAGGCATGTGGGGGAGGCTGTGGAGCGCCAATAGGGACGGGGCGCCGGAGCTGGCTGGTTTCATGGCCCGCGTGCGCAGCACGCTTCGTGCACTGACTGTCGTCGACTGTTTGACCACAACGAACGAAGTGAGTGGAGGGAGTTTSGRCGACGGGCCATGAAACCAGTCAGCGGCGGGGAGTCATTGCCCCCAGGGCAATGACCGCACCGGCCGGCGAGCCACAGCCTCCCCCACATGCCTTTGCCGCGCCAATGCAAAAACTACGAGAACAGATCCGGCTGAGGCCCCGCCTGCTCATGCAGCCGCACCCTGCCGTCGCGCCAGGCGCTGTCGAAGTCGTTCTCGATCGCCTTCAGCTCGTCCGGCGAGCGCAGCTGCGCGCCCACCACGCCGATCGCGCGGTTGCGGCCCTGGCCCTTCGCGGTGTAGAGCGCCATGTCGGCCAGGTTGACCGCCTGTTCCCACGGCACCGGCAGCTCGTCGGGCGGCAGCGGAAAGCGCACGTAGCCGATCGATGCGGTGACGCGCAGCACGTCGTCGGGGCCGCCGTCCGTGCCGCTGGCGATCGGCTCGCGCCCGATCTGCTCCAGCACGCGCGCCGCGAGCTGCTCGGCCTGCTCGGCACTGACCTCGGGCGCGAGGATCAGGAACTCCTCGCCGCCCCAGCGCACCACCAGGTCGCGCTCGCGCACGCAGCCGGCCAGCCGCCGCCCCACCTCCACCAGCACGGCGTCGCCCACCGAATGCCCGTGGCCGTCGTTCACATGCTTGAAGTGATCGATGTCGACCAGCAGCAGCGCGCCTTCGATGCCCTGCGTGCCGTTGCGCGCCATCGCGGCCTGGAACTGGCGGCGGTTGGCCAGGCCCGTCAGCGGGTCGCGTTCGCTCTGCAGCCGCAGGTTGGCATGGCTCGCCTGCAGCCGGCGGTTGATCTCGCGCACCCGCAGGTACAGCAGCGCGGCGACACCTACCGACAGCGCCAGCACCGCCGCCATCAGCGCCCACACCCGCTGCTGCAGCTCCCGGTTCGCGAGTGCCGCGGTCTTCAGCGCGTTGTCGCGACTCACCAGTTCGATCTCGCGCTGCTTGCTCTCGGTGTCGTAGCGCTGCTGCACATCCTTCAGCGCCGCGGCGCGGTTGGCCTTCATCACCTCGGCACTCAGCTTGCGCTCGCGGTGGAACAGCTCCAGCGCGCCGCGCGCATCGCCGGCCGCCGCCAGCGCCTCGCCGAACTCGCGCAGCGACTGCGCCTCGCTGCCCGGCGCGCCGTTGCGCTGCCACAGCTCCACCAGCCGGGCGAGGTCGAGCCGGCCTTCGTTGAGGCGGCCGAGGCCGATCTTCGCGAGCCCGGCGTTGTTGATCAGCACCCGCTCGGCACGCAGATCGCCATGGCGGCGCACCACCGGCAGCGCGGCCTCGGCCGCACGCAGCGCATCGGCCGGGCGGTCCTGGCGCGCATACAGGTCGCTGAGGTTCGCGTTGACCAGCGACTCCAGCCGCGGCGAATCGGCCCGCGCGGCGATCGGCAACGCCTCCTCGGCCAGCCGCAGCGACTGCTGGTGCTCGCCGCGCAGGTCGGCCAGGCGCGCCTCGTGCAGCCGCAGCCGCACATCGACGTCGGGGTCGTCGAGCGGCGCCGCCACGCGCTGCGCCTGCTGCAGCGTGCGCACCGCGCCGGGCATGTCGCCCTGGCGCGCGATGTCGAGCGCGAGCAGCCCCAGCACCAGCGCCTGGCGGTAGCCGTCGTGCTGCGCCTCGGCCAGCTGCGCGGCGGTGCGCAGGTGGCGCGCGCCCTCGGCCCACAGCGCGCGGCTCTGCGCATGGCGCTCCAGCACCTGCAGCGCGCGCCACGCGGCGCGGTAGTCGCAGCCGGGCGCGGTGGCCGCCGGCGCACCATCGGGCCCCGGGCAGCCCTGCTG
>NZ_JBFUFP010000001.1:0-79810 GCF_056403375.1 Rhizobacter sp. P2_H2 | reverse complement strand
GCGCCACCGCGGCCGCGAGCGCGCCCAGCAGCTGCCAGCCGGCGGCCGCCGACCAGCCGCGCACCCCGGCGACCAGGCCCAGCCCGCCGGCCAGCATCATCCCGCTGCCGACCCCGACGAAGACCCAGCCGGACCAGGCGCTGCGCTGGCGGCGCGCCAGTTCCGCGAGCGCCCAGGACGACGCACCGACCAGCACCCACGCACTCGCGACCCCGGCCAGCCCGCGCCACAGCAGCCAGGCGCGGTAGTCGTCGCCCAGGCCCATCGAGAGCGTGGTCAGCGCGGTGGCCAGCAGCCCGGCCCGCCCGACCACGCCGGCCGGCAGCGGCCAGGCCGCGCACAGCAGCGCACCGGCCAGGTAGCCCGCATAGTTGATGCTCGCGAGCCACGCGCCGTGCGGCAGCGAGAGCCCGGCGTCCTGCATCAGCGGCAGCAGCGGCGTGAACGCGAAGCGGCCGATGCCCATCCCGCTGGCCAGGCACAGCGCGCCGACCAGCGCGGCCTGGACTGCGGGGCGGGAGGAAGCGGTCGGGTTCGGCATGCCTGCATGCTAGTCACCGCGCCTGTTCCGCGATATTGAATTATTCCGAACGACTTGTTCTGGAAAGGCGAACAGGGTGGGCGCCGGCGTGGCAGCATCGCGGCATGGACCTCGAATCCCTCTCCATCTTCCGGGCGGTGGTGCACGAAGGCGGCATCCTGAAGGCGGCGCGCAAGCTGCACCGCGTGCCGTCGAGCGTGACGACGCGCATCCAGCAGCTCGAGGCCTCGCTCGGTGCCGAGCTGTTCCACCGCGACCGGCAGCGCCTGCACCTGTCGCCGCGCGGGCAGGTACTGCTCGACTACGCGGATCGCCTGCTGAGCCTGTCGGACGAGGCGCGCCAGGCGGTGGTCGGCGGCGCCCCGAGCGGCGTGCTGCGCATCGGCGCGCTCGAGAGCACCACTGCGAGCCGGCTGCCCGCGGTGCTGGCCGCCTACCACCGGCGCTACCCGGAGGTGCGCGTCGAGCTGAGCACCGGCACCAACGATGCGCTGCTGGCGGCGCTGGTGGCGCGCCGCATCGATGCTGCCTTCATCGTCGAGGCGCCGGCCGACCGCTCGCTCGCGACGATGCCGCTGTTCCGCGAGCGGCTGGGGATCATCTCGGCGGCCTCGCACGCACCGATCGTGCGGGCGCACGACGTGCAGGACGACTCGGTGATCAGCTTCCCCGACGGCTGCGCCTACCGCCGCGTGCTGATGCGCTGGCTCGGCGACCGGCGCATCGCGTCGATGCGCATCCTCGAACTGAGCTCGTACCACGCGATCGTCGCCTGCGTGGCGGCCGGCACCGGCATCGCGCTGGTGCCGCAGGCGGTGCTCGCGACGCTGCGCAGCCCGCCGGTGCTGTGGCATCCGCTGCCGAAGGTGCATGGCGAGCGGGTCACGCCGCTGGTGTGGCGGGCCGGCGAGGTGCCGTCGGCGCTGGCGGCGCTGCAGGTTTCGTTGCGCAATGCCTGAATCCAGGGCCGGTGCGAGCCCGTCCGGCCGCCACCCCGCATAACATCGCTGCATCGCCGACGGCACGCACAGTGCCGCGGCCCCTCGGGAGGATGTATGAAACCGATTCAAACCGGGCGCCTCGCCGCGCTCATGCTGACCCTCGCCATGTCGGCGGGGGTCCTGGCCCAGACGCAGGCCCAGGCTGCCGCACCAACGCGTGCTGCCGCGTCGGGCGGCTTCAGCTATGCCACCGGGCCGGCCCCGGCCTGGGTCGTGCCCGCTGCCGAAGCGCCGCAGGCCTCGGTCGACCGCAGCTCGATGCACTACCGCGTCATCGACCGCCAACTGCTCGCCGATGGCAAGTCGATCTGGGACTACAACCATGTGGTGCGCGTCATCGACACCGACGCCGGCCTGTCCGTCGCGTCGCAGATCGAGCTCGAGTTCGACCCCAGCTACCAGACCTTCACGCTGCATCACCTCGACCTGGTGCGCAACGGCAAACGCATCGCCAAGCTGGACCGCCGCCGCATCCAGCTGATGCAGCGTGAGACGCAGCTCGAGCGGCGCATGGTCGACGGGCGCGTGACGGTGTCGATCGTGCTGGACGACGTGCGGGTCGGTGATGAAGTGGATTTCGCCTACTCGGTGCGGGGTGCGAACCCCGTGTTCGGCGGCAGGTTCGTCGCGCTCGAGGCCTTGTCGTCGCAGCGCGGTCCGGTGCAGGCCTACCAGGTGCGCCTGGTCGCACCGGTCGAGCGGGCGCTGCAGGTGCGAGTCGGCCCGGCCGACGTGACGAGCGTGGCCCAGGTGCGCAACGGCCGGCGCGAGACGGTGTGGCGCCGTGTCGCGGTGCCGCGCTTCAGCCCCGATGCCAACGCCGGCTTCAGCGTGGCCGCAGCCCAGCTGTGGCAGGCCAGCGAGTTTGCCGACTGGGCCGAGGTGGCGCGCTGGGGCCAGGGGCTGTTCGCGGCGCTGCCGGCCGGCGCACGGGTGGACGCCGTGATCCAGGACATCCGTGACAAGGAGGCCGCGCCCGCCGACCGGGTGCGCGCCGCGCTGCGCTTCGTGCAGCAGGAGGTGCGTTACTTCGGCACCGAGATCGGCAGCAGCTCGCACCAGCCCGCCGCGCCCGACAAGGTGATCGAGCAACGCTTCGGCGACTGCAAGGACAAGGTCGCGCTGCTGGTGGCGCTGCTGCGCAAGCTCGACGTTCCGGCAACGCCGGTGTTGGTGTCGATGACGGCGCGCGGGCGCGTCGAGGGCATGCTGCCCGGCCCGCTGGCCTTCGACCATGTGATCGCCCGCGTCGAGCTCGAAGGGAAGACCTACTGGTTGGACGCGACGCGCAGCCGCCAGACCGGACCGCTGGAGGGCCGCCAGGCGGTCGATTTCGGGCTCGGCCTGCCGTTGACCGGCTCGACCACTGCCCTGGTCGCGTTGCCGGACGCGGTGGACACGGACCGCCAGGTGGTCGAGGACAGCCTGCGTTTCGAGCGTTTCGACACCGACCCGGTGCTGGAATCGCGGATCACGTTCCGCGGGATCCTCGCCGAGTCGTTCCGGGATATCGTCACCACGCAAGGTCGCGAGGCCTTGCAGACGCGACTGGCCGCGCCCTACCTGCGCCTGTACCCGAAGGCCAAGGGCCAGGGCTCGATGGAGGTCGTCGATTCGCAGGTCGACGATGCGGTCACCTTCGTCCAGCGCTTCAGCGTGCCGGAGTTCTGGCGCTTCCCGGACGAGCGCGTGCTGGTCGCCGACATTGGCTACTGGGCCACCGCCGACGTGATGATGGTTGCCAAGGCGGAGGCACGGCGCGATGCCTATACGGGCGCACTCCCGGGCACCTACCGGCACACGGTGACGCTGGATTTCCCGGACGACGTGACGGCGCGGCCGGTGACGCAAATCGTGAACGAAGGCGACGCCCATTTCACGTGGAAGGGCACGTTCGATGCCGACCGCAAGCATGCGGACTATCGCTCGGTGCTGCGCGTGTCGGCAGACCAGATCGAGGCTGCGGCGTGGCCGGGCTACATGGAGAAACTCAACAAGCTGTGGCCCAGGCTGGCGGCGACGGTGTCGATCTCGCCGCTGTCGCCCACCGACCTCGACAAGTTGCGTGCCGATCTGCAAGGACTGGACGACGGCCTGCGCACCAAGCGGTTGAAGGCGAAGACGCGCATCCAGGCGGAAGCGCACGGGCGCGTCGCGCTGCTGTCTGCGCAACTGGCCGCGAAGCGCCTGTCGCCGACGCTGCAGGCCCAGGCGCTGACGGCGCGCGGCATCCAGTACGACCACCTGGGCCGGCTGGCCGACGCGAAACGCGACTTCGCGCGATCGCTCGAGCTGGCGCCGGACGTTGCCGAAACGCAGAACGCCGCGGCCGTCAATGCGGTCGCGTTGCGCGAACTGCCACGCGCCGTGGCGCTGACCGGCAGCGTGCTCGAGCGCGATCCACGGGACACCGAGGCGCGGCGGGTGCGGGCGATGGCCCGCTACTTCCAGCAGGATTTCGATGCCGCGCAGGCCGACCTCGACGAGATGCTGGCCGACCGGGCCGTCGTGCGACGGGGTTACCCGGTGCTGTGGTTGGCGCTGGCCATGCGTCAGGCCGGGCGCGACCCGTCCGCGCTGGCAACACGCTATCCGTCGGACCAGCTGCCCACCGACTGGCCGCGGCCGCTGGTGGACTACGCGCTGGGCTCGCTCTCGGCCGATGCGCTGATCGACGCGGCACGGGCCACGAAGTCGCCCGAGGAGTCGCTGTGCGAGGCCTACTTCTACATCGGCGAGCGCTACGAGGCCGAGGGCAAGCGCAGCCGCGCGAGAGACTACTGGCGCAAGAGCGTCGACCAGGGTGTGCTGGAGTTCTTCGAGGACCAGGCCGCCCGCCTGCGCTTGGCTGAACCGGCGTGATCTCCTAAAGTCGGGCGCCGGCAGCCGGCGCTGTCGGGAACACACCGGAGCAAACCATGGCCGAGACCGACTTCGAGATCCTCGACGAGCGATTCCGCAGCTGCGTGCGCACCAGCGCCCGCGTCGACACGCTGCACCAGGGCATGCGCTGGGCCGAGGGGCCGGTCTACGTGCCGGCCGGGCGCTACCTGCTGTGGAGCGACATCCCGAACGACCGGATGCTGCGCTGGGACGAGACCGACGGCCGCGTCAGCGTGTTCCGCGCACCGTCCAACTTCGCGAACGGCAACACGCTCGACCGCCAGGGCCGGCTCGTCACCTGCGAGCACGGCTCGCGCAGCGTCGCCCGCACCGAGCACGACGGCCGCGTCACGACGCTGGTCGACCGGGTGCAGGGCCGGCGGCTGAACAGCCCGAACGACCTGGTCGTGAAGTCGGACGATTCCATCTGGTTCACCGACCCGGCCTACGGCATCGATTCGGACTACGAAGGCCACCGCGGCGAAAGCGAGACCGGCGGCTGCCACGTCTACCGGCTCGACCCGCGCAGCGGCGAGTGCGTGCGCGTCGCCGACGACTTCGTGCGGCCCAACGGCCTCGCGTTCTCGCCCGATGAATCGAAGCTCTACATCGTCGACAGCGGCGCCACGCACCAGCCGGGCGGGCCGCGCCACATCCGCGTGTTCGACGTCACGGCGCGCGGCGGGCTCGCGGGCGGCGAGGTGTTCGCCACCTGCAGCGCCGGGCTGTTCGACGGGTTCCGCGTCGACGAGGCCGGCCGGCTGTGGTGTGGCGCGGCCGACGGCGTGCACTGCCTCGCGCCCGACGGCACGCTGCTCGGCAAGGTGAAGACGGCCGAGCGCGTCGCCAACGTCGTGTTCGGCGGGCCGAAGCGCAACCGGCTGTTCCTGTGCGCGACCAGCTCGCTGCTGTCGGTGCTGCTGCCGGTCAACGGCCTCAAGACGTTCTGACTGACGTTCTGATCCGTCCGCTGCACGGCCTGTCCGCCCCGCCGTGCGGCCTGTCGCACCGCGATGGCGTTTCGTCGCGCCGTCCGTAGAGTCCCCCGTTCGTCCCTCGTTTCCCCCACCTCCCCACGGAGATCCTGCATGCTGACCATCGCCCAGCTGTCGCACACCTATGCCAACGGCACCCGCGCCCTCGATGACGTGACGCTCGACATCCCGCGCGGCATGTTCGGCCTGCTCGGGCCGAACGGCGCCGGCAAGTCCTCGCTGATGCGCTGCCTCGCGACGCTGCAGCAGCCGAGCGCCGGGCGCATCGCGTTCGACGGCATCGACGTGCTGGCCGAACCGGCGCGGCTGCGGGCGGTGCTGGGCTACCTGCCGCAGGACTTCGGCGTCTACCCGCGCGTGTCGGCCTGGGACATGCTCGACCACCTGGCCGTGCTGAAGGGCGTGGCCGGGCGCGGCGAGCGGCGCGAGACGGTCGATTCGCTGCTGCAGCAGGTCAACCTGTGGGACGTGCGCAAGAAGGCGATCGCCGGCTTCTCCGGCGGCATGCGCCAGCGCTTCGGCATCGCGCAGGCGCTGATCGCGAACCCGCGGCTGATCATCGTCGACGAGCCGACTGCCGGCCTCGACCCGGAGGAGCGCAACCGCTTCAACAACCTGCTGGCCGAGATCGGCGAGAACGTGGTCGTGATCCTGTCGACGCACATCGTCGACGACGTGACCGACCTGTGCCCGCGGATGGCGATCCTGGTCGGCGGGCGCATCGTGCGCACCGGAACGCCGCAGGCGCTGATCGCCGAGATGGCCGGCCGCGTCTGGCAGGGCGAGGTCGCCAAGGAGGAGCTCGCCGACGCGCGCAGCCGCATGGACGTGATCGCGACCCGGCTGCGCGGCGGCCGGCCGGTCGTGCACGTGCTGGCCGACGACGCGCCGGCACCGGGCTTCACGCCGGTGGAGGCGGGGCTGGAGGATGTGTATTTCTCGACGCTGCACCAGCACCGCAGCGCATCGGCCGGGGTGGCGGCAGGAGCCTCGGCATGAGCGGCAGCATGCTGATGCACGTCGCGCGCTTCGAGGCGCGCTACCAGCTGAAGAGCCCGGTGTTCTGGGTCGGCTGCCTGATGTTCTTCCTGCTGACCTTCGGCTCGGTCACGGTCGACACGATCCAGATCGGCAGCCGCGGCAACGTGCACCTGAACTCGCCGTTCGCGATCCTGCAGACGCTCGCGATCATGAGCCTGTTCGCGGTGTTCGTCGTCGTCGCGATGGTGTCCAACGTCGTGATCCGCGACGACGAGACCGGCTTCGCGCCGATCATCCGCTCGACGCGGCTCGGCAAGGGGGCGTACCTGGTGGGCCGCTTCCTCGGCGCGAACGGGGTCGCGCTGGGGGTGCTGGCCTCGATCCCGCTCGGCATCCTGGTCGGCGTCGCGATGCCGTGGGTCGACGCCGAGAAGGTCGGCGCGTTCCACCTCGCGCACTACCTGTACGCGCTGTTCGCATTCGGGTTGCCGACGCTGCTGATCGTGTCGGCGGTGTTCTTCGCGGCCGCCACCGCGACGCGCTCGATGATGTGGACCTACGTCTGCGCGGTCGGGATGCTGGTGCTGTACTTCGTGATGCGCGGGCTGCTGCGCAACCCGCAGTACGACAGCATCGCAGCGCTGCTCGACCCGTTCGGCCTGTCGGCGCTCAGCATCGTCACCAAGTACTGGACGGCCGCCGAGCGCAACACGCTGCTGCCGGCGATGACCGGGCCGATGCTCGCGAACCGGCTGCTGTGGTCCGGCATCGCGCTCGCGGTGTTCGCGCTGACCTGCCGGCTGTTCCGCTTCGAGGAGCGTGCGCCGGTGGGGAAGACGCCGAAGAGGGCACCGAAGAAGTCGAAGGACGCCGCCGAACAAACCGCAAGGCCGACCGCAATCGGCGCGCTGCCTGCCGCGCGCGCCGATGCCCCGACGCGCCGCGCCCAGCTGTGGCGCCTGGCCCGCTTCGACATGGCCTTCGTGTTCCGCAGCCCGGCGTTCTTCGTGCTGCTCGGCATCGGCGTGCTGAACGCCGGTGGCTCGCTGTGGTTCAGCGGCGAGTGGTACGGCAGCGGCTCCTGGCCGGTCACGCGCCTGATGGTGCAGACGCTGGACGGTGCGTTCACGCTGATGCCGATCATCATCGCGATCTTCTATGCGGGCGAGCTTGTGTGGCGCGACCGCGAGCGTCGCATGCACGAGATCGTCGACGCGACCGCCGCACCCGACTGGGCGCACCTGCTGCCGAAGATCGTCGCGATCGCGCTGGTGCTCGCGGCCAGTGCGCTGGTCGCGGTGCTGACCGGCATGCTGGTGCAGGCCTTGAAGGGCTACACCCGCTTCGAGCCGGTGGCCTACCTGCTGTGGTTCGTGCTGCCGATGACCGTCGGTGCGCTGCTGCTGGCGGTGCTCGCGGTGTTCGTGCAGGTGCTGGTGCCGCAGAAGTTCATCGGCTGGGGCGTGATGCTGCTCTACATCGTCGCGTCGGTCGCGTTGTCGGCGGCGGGCTTCGAGCACAACCTCTACAACTACGGCGGCACGCCGCGGGTACCGCTGTCGGACATGAACGGCCTGGGGCGCTTCTGGATCGCGCAGGCCTGGTTCGAGGTCTACTGGGGTGGGTTCGCACTGGTGCTGGCGGTGCTGTCGCACGCGCTGTGGCGACGCGGCGCGAACCTGGCGCTGCGCCCGCGCCTGGCCCACATGGGCCACCACCTGCATGGCGGGGCCGGCGCGCTGCTGGCGCTCGGGCTCGTGGTGTGGATCGCGAGCGGCGGCTGGATCTACTACAACACCAACGTGCTGAACGCCTACGTGACGCAGCCTCAGCGCGACGCGCAGCTGGCCCAGTACGAGCGCGACTTCCTGCCGTTCGAGAAGCTGCCGCAGCCGCGCATCACTGCCGTCACGCTCGATGTGCAGCTGTACCCGCGCGAGGCACGTGCGGTGACGACCGGCAGCTACGTGCTGCGCAACCGCACCGGCGCGCCGGTCGACACGCTGCACCTGCTGTGGCCCGAGCGCACGACGCTCGACCGTGTGGAGCTGCCCGGTGCGACGCTGCAGCGCGAGTGGGCGAAGGAGCACTACCGCATCTACAAGCTCGAGCCGGCGATGCAGCCGGACGAGACGCGGGTGCTGCGCTTCGCGATGACGCTGGAAGAGCGCGGTTTCCCGAACGCACAGCCGCTGACGCGGCTGGTTGCCAACGGCAGCTTCGTCAACAACGCCGAGATCACGCCGGCGATCGGCATGTCGCGCAACGGGCTGCTGACCGACCGCGCGAAGCGCCGCAAGCACGGCCTGCCGCCGGACCTGCGCCCGCCGACGCTGGAGGATGAATCGGCACGGGCCGACAACGGCTTCCGCAAGGACAGCGACTGGGTCGACGCCGACATCACCGTGACGACCGACGCCGACCAGACCCCGATCGCACCGGGCTACACCGTCAGCGACACGACGGCGAACGGGCGGCGCACCGCGCACTTCAAGCCGGACGCGCCGATCAACCACTTCTTCTCGATCCAGTCGGCACGCTATGCGGTGCTGCGCGACCGCTGGAAGGAGGTCGACCTGGCGGTCTACCACCAGCCCGGGCACGAGTTCAACACCGACCGGATGATGCAGGCGATGAAGCTGTCGCTCGAGCTCTTCAGCGAGAAGTTCTCGCCGTACCAGTTCCGCCAGGCGCGCATCCTGGAGTTCCCGTCGTACGCCGACTTCGCGCAGTCGTTCGCCAACACGATCCCGTACTCGGAGAACATCGGCTTCATCTCGCGGCTGACCGACCCGCAGAAGATCGACGTGGTGACCTATGTGACGGCGCACGAGATCGGCCACCAGTGGTGGGGCCACCAGCTGGTGCCGAGCTCGCAGCAGGGCGGCGAGCTGCTGGTCGAGAGCTTCGCGCAGTACTCGGCGCTGCTGGTGATGGAGAAGATGTACGGGCGCGACCAGATCCGCCGCTTCCTGAAGTATGAGCTCGACCGCTACCTGCGCCAGCGCGGCGGCGAGGTGGTGGAGGAGCTGCCGCTCGCGCGCGTCGAGAACCAGGGCTACATCCACTACCAGAAGGGCTCGCTCGCGATGTACTGGCTGAAGGAGGTGGTCGGCGAGGCGGTGCTGAACCGGGCGCTCGCGAAGCTGCTGAAGGCGTACGCTTTCAAGGCCGCGCCGTACCCGAACAGCCGCGACTTCCTGCGCATCCTGCGTGCCGAGGCCGGGCCGCAGCACGATGCGCTGATCACCGACCTGTTCGAGAAGATCACGCTGCTTGACCTGAAGGCGACCGCCGCGACCGCGACGAAGCGCGCCGACGGCCGCTACGACCTGGTGCTGGAGGTCGAGGCGCGCAAGCTCTACGCCGACGGCAAGGGCCAGGAGACCGAGGCCCCGCTCGACGAGCCGGTGGACATCGGCATCTTCAGCGCCGAGCCGGGCAAGGAGGGCTTCGGCGCGGACTCGGTGCTGCATTTCGAGCGCCGGCCGGTGCGCAGCGGCAAGCAGTCGATCACGCTGGTGGTCGACAAGGCGCCGGCCTTCGCCGGGGTCGACCCGTACAACAAGCGCATCGACCGGATCTCGGAGGACAACCTCGTGAAGGTCGAGTTGAAGCAAGCCGTGAAGTAATGCTTGACGAACCGGTAAAGAGTTTTTACGATCCGCGCCTTGCTTGAAAAAGCGCAACGAATCAACGAATCCGAGGACGCCACCGTGATCAGCCGCCACCTTCCCCGTCACCTGCAGCAAGCCGCCCGCGCATCGGGCGAGTGCTTCTGCGTGGCGATGGGCATGGGGGCAGGCAAGGGTTACGGCAACGATCGACGGCATCCGGGAGAAGGCAGGGCGTAGGCCCACCCTTCGACTCTGTTCACAGAGGCCCGGATTCCGCGATGGATCCGGGCCTTTCTGCTTTTCGAGCCTGGTTTTGAATGCACCACCCGCTCCACTTCGGGTGTGCCCTTGCCCTCCGCGACCGCACGAAATGGTGTTGGCGGCGCGGGATGTGCGCGGTCCGGACCCGGACCCCGTGCAGCGAGACACCACTTCCGACGGGATGCTCGCGCTTGGACACAGCCGAAGTGCAGTGGATGCTGCGGTCCCTGCCCTGAACGACATACCGCGCGGCGCGATGCCGCGCGGCCAGGGCCAGGGGGTTCGACTCCCCCGCCGCGGCATCAGGCTGTCACCCGCTCCCAGGTGAGGCCGTGTTTCGCGAGGTACTTGCGCAGCCGGTCGGCGTCGTTGACGACGCTGCGCTGCCGGCGCGAGACGTCGAACAGCTGACGCCCCGCCTCCGACAGGGTGCGCGAGCGGCGGCACAGCTGCACGACGGCCTGCAGCTGCAGCCGGTCGAACAGGTCGAGTGCCTGCGCGGCATCGCCCAGCAGGGCATCGAGGTCGACGGCATCGTGCGCCGGCGCATCGCCCGCGTGGTGCTGCCACAGCCAGCGCAGCCGCTGCAGCTCGGCATCGACCAGCGCCGACGAGATGCGCCCGCCGTCGGCCAGCGTCGCCAGCCGCGTGATGCTGGCCGACAGGTCGCGGAAGTTGCCGCGCCACAGCGCCTCGGGCGACTGGGCGAAGCGCAGGTACTGCAACCGGGCCTCGGCGTTGAAGCGCACCGCGCGGCCGTTCTCGGCGGCCACGCGTGCGAGCAGGTGCTCGACGTTCGGCTCGATGTCTTCCGGCCGCTGCGCGAGGCCCGGCAGCACGTAGCTCCACAGGTTGATGCGGGCGTACAGGTCTTCGCGGAAGCGGCCCTCGGCCACGTCGATGCGCAGGTCGCGGTTGGTGCCGACCATCAGCTGGAAGTCGCTCGCCACCTCGCGGTCGCTGCCCATCGGGTAGAAGCGCTTCTCCTCCACCGCCTTCAGCAGCATCGCCTGCTCGTCCAGGCCCAGCTCTCCGATCTCGTCCAGGAACAGCACGCCGCCATGCGCGCTGCGCAGCAGGCCGGCGCGCTCGGCAGCCGCGCCGGTGAACGCGCCCTTGCGGTGGCCGAACAGCGTGGAGGCGGCGCCGTCGCCGTGCAGCGTCGCGCAGTTGACCTCGACGAACTCGCCGCTCACCTGGTGGCGCGACTTCTTCAGCTCGAACATGCGCCGCGCGAGGTGCGACTTGCCGGCGCCGGTCGGCCCGGTCAGCAGGATCGGCGCGCGCGAGCGCACGGCCACGCGCTCGATCTCGTCGATCAGCGCGTTGAAGGCGCGGTTGCGGGTCGCGATGCCGTCCTTCAGGAAGTCGACCGCGTCCTGCTGTGCCTGGTGGAAGCGCTTGGCGAGCCCGTCGTAGCGCGACAGGTCGAGGTCGATCAGCGTCAGGCTGCCGGGGTTGTCGTGCGTCTGCTTCTTCGGCGGCGCGGTCTGCAGCAGCACACCGGGGATGAAGCGCGACTCGATCATCAGGAACATGCAGATCTGCGCGACGTGCGTGCCGGTGGTGATGTGGGCGCGGTACTGCTCGCGCTCGGTGTCGAAGGGGTAGGCGCGCACCCAGTCGTAGAGCGCGCCGTACATCTCGCCGAAGTCCCAGGGGTCGGCCACGTCCATCGGGATCAGGTTGACCAGCGTCTCGGGCGAGACCGAGGCGATGTCGCGCTGCACCTGCTGCGCGAGGCCGAGGTGGCGCGGCGTGTGGATCAGCTCGATGCGGTGCACGACGACGTCGGGCTGCTGGACCAGCGAGACCGTCGGGCGCCACTTCTCCCAGCGGCCGGCACCTTGGCCGGCATCGAGCTGGGTGCCGAGGAAGCCGATGACGACGGTGTGCTTCATGTGCTGAATTGCTAAGAGGCTAGCGATGATTCTAGATTCTGGCTGTTCTGGTTCAAGCATCCCGATCCAATCGGGCCGGGATACTTGAAGAAACTCCTTGTGCGACAAGCACTTGCGAGGAGGCGAGAGCCCAAGGCAACACGCTGGCACGAGCGCTGCAATGGAAGTGCTGTCCTGACGCAAACGAAGAGTGCAATGGCCAGGGGTTGAGGCGAAGGCCTGCCCCGCTGGCGCAGGGGATCCGGGGTGTGACAGCCCTGTCGGTGTCCTGCGTACCGCGCTTCGGGAACGTCGGGTGTGAGGGCAGTCAGGTGAACGCACGCAAGTCGCGCCGGGTTCGAGTCCCGGGCTGCCCACCATCTGTAGCTCAGCTTGGTAGAGCAACTCGTTTTCAACGAGTCCGTCGCGGGTTCGACTCCCGCCAGGAAAGCTGGCCGAAAGGCCATGGTTGTGCCGGGTCGAAAGACCCATGCCGAACGCGGAAGACAGCCGGCGAGTCCGGAACGATTCCGTCAGCAGCGGCGGCCCGCACTGGGAAACCGGTCGGCCCTTGCCTGCACCCCTCGCCACGGCCGCGGTCGTGTCGAGCGTTGCAAGGCCAGCGGTCGGTGCGATCCCCGTCCGCCGACGCTGCTGTAACGGCACCTATTCGATGAGAAGAACGAGGAGAAGAAGATGTTGATGTTCGAACGTGTGATGGTGAAGAAGAGCGAACGTGGCCTGCTGCTGCGCAACGGCGATTTCGAGCGCGTGCTGGCGCCCGGCCGGCACTGGGTGTTCAAGGGGCTGGACCGCCTGCGCGTCGAGACCTTCGCGCTCGACCAGCCTGCGTTCACGCACGGCCTGGCCGACTACCTGATGGCCAAGGAGCCCGAGGTGGTCGCGGCCGAGTTCGTCAAGGTCGAGCTGTCGGAGACGCAGGTGGGCCTGCGCAGCGACAACGGCGTGCTGGTCGAAGTGCTCGCGCCCACCACGCGCCGCCTGTACTGGAAGGGCCTGGTGGATGTCACGGTGGACGTCGTAGACCTGGCGGCCGGTGCCGAGCTGTCGGCTGTGCTGACGGCTCGCCTGGTGCAGACGCAGGCGCGCAGCCGCGGCGTGTCCGGCCTGGCCGGCGTGTTGCAGGTTCAGGTGAACGAGTTCTCGGCCGGCATCCTGTGGATCGACGGCAAGGTCGATCGCGTGCTCGGTGCGGGTTCGTACGCGTTCTGGAAGTTCAACCGCACGGTCTCGGTCGACCTGGTGGACCTGCGCCTGCAGGCGGTCGACGTGAGCGGCCAGGACATCCTGACGCGTGACAAGGTCAGCCTGCGCCTGAACCTGGCGGCCACCTACCGGATCACCGACGTGCTGAAGGCGTACACGCAACTGCAGAAGCCCGCCGAGCACCTGTACAGAGAACTGCAGTTCGGCCTGCGCGCCGCGGTGGGAACCCGCAGCCTCGACGAGTTGCTGGAGAACAAGGCGGTGATCGACGAGGTCGTGACCGGCCATGCGCGTGCCAAGCTCGCGGACTACGGCCTGGCGCTGGAGAGCGTCGGCGTGAAGGACATCGTGCTGCCCGGCGAGATGAAGACCATCCTGTCGCAGGTGGTCGAGGCGCAGAAGGCGGCGGAAGCCAACGTGATCCGGCGCCGCGAGGAAACGGCGGCCAGCCGCTCGTTGCTCAACACGGCCAAGGTGATGSAGGACAACCCCACCGCGCTGCGCCTGAAGGAGCTGGAGACGCTGGAGCGCGTGGCCGAACGGATCGACAAGATCTCGGTGTTCGGCGGATTGGAAGGCGTGCTGAACGGGCTGGTGAAGCTGGCCTAGAGGAAACGAAATGGAAACCATGAAGAACTACGACACCGAAACCATCGAAGGCGGCGTGCCCGTCAAGATGTGGATCCGCGGCGTGCCCGTCGAGGCCGAGGCGAAGAAGCAGCTCGCGAACGCGGCGCGCCTGCCGATCGTCTTCAAGCACGTCGCGGCGATGCCCGACGTGCACCTGGGCATCGGCGCGACCGTCGGCTCGGTGATCCCGACGCTGCGCGCGATCATCCCGGCCGCGGTCGGCGTCGACATCGGCTGCGGGATGATGGCCTGCAAGACCACGCTGCGCGCCGAAGACCTGCCGGACAACCTGGGCCCGCTGCGTTCGGCGATCGAGCGCTCGGTGCCGCACGGCTCGACGCCGCGCCACCGTGGCCGCGACCAGGGCAGCTGGGAGAACCCGCCGGAGACCGTCGACCAGGTGTGGGCGACGCTCGTCGACGAGTTCGATGCCTTGTGCGAGCTGCACCCGCGCCTGAAGAACACCAACAACCGCAAGCACCTGGGGACGCTGGGCGGCGGCAACCACTTCATCGAGGTCTGCCTCGACGAGGAGGGCGCCGTGTGGTTCATGCTGCACTCGGGCTCGCGCGGTGTCGGCAACGCGATCGGCACGCACTTCATCGAGCTGGCCAAGAAGGATGCCGAACAGCACCAGCGCAACCTGCCCGACCAGGACCTGGCGTACTTCGAGGAAGGCGCTCAGTACTTCGGCGACTACGTGCGCGGCGTCGGCTGGGCGCAGAAGTTCGCGGCGCGCAACCGCGAGGTGATGATGACCAACCTGATCGCCACCGTGCGCCAGGTGATCGCGAAGCCGTTCGAGACGCACGTCGAGGCCGTCAACTGCCACCACAACTATGTGCAGCAGGAACGCCACTTCGGCGAGGACGTGTTCGTCACCCGCAAGGGGGCGGTCAGCGCGAAGCGCGGCCAGCTGGGGATCATTCCGGGCAGCATGGGTGCGCGCAGCTTCATCGTGCGCGGCCTGGGCAACCCGGAGAGCTTCGAGAGCTGCAGCCACGGTGCCGGCCGCGTGATGAGCCGCACGAAGGCGAAGAAGCTGTTCAGCGTGGCCGACCATGCGAAGGCGACCGAAGGCGTCGAGTGCCGCAAGGACGCGGACGTCATCGACGAGATCCCGATGGCCTACAAGGACATCGACGCGGTGATGGAAGCACAGAAGGACCTCGTGGAGGTCGTGCACACGCTGAAGCAGGTGGTGTGCGTGAAGGGGTGAGGGGAGGAGTGATGAAGAGCGGAAAGCAGCGCCGCGCCGAGATCAAGGCGCGGCGCATCCAGCGCGCGGCGCGCAGCAACATCGATTGCTTCACGCCGGTGCGGGTCCTTCCCGTGGGGGCGGTTGCCGCCGATCCGCAGCAACTGCTTCACAACAACACGTACGGCCAGCTTCCGCTGTTCTATGTCGACCGCGCGTTCAGTTGCCGCGATTGCAACCGGGCCGAGGTGTGGACGGCCAAGCAGCAGAAGTGGTGGTACGAGATCGCGAAGGGCAACATCTACAGCCAGGCCGTTCGCTGCCGGCCGTGCCGGCGCATCGAACAGGCGCGCGTCGAAGCGGCTCGAATCGTTGCGCAGGCCGGGCTGGTGCGCAAGCAGGAAGCGATGGCCAACAGGAAATGAACATGATCGAACTCGACGGCGCCACCGGGGAGGGTGGCGGCCAGATCCTGCGCAGCGCGCTGGCGCTCGCGATGTGCACCGGCCAGGGCGTTGCCCTCCAGAACATCCGTGCGCGCCGGCCCAAGCCGGGCCTGATGCGCCAGCACCTCGCCTGCGTGCAGGCGGCGCAGGCTGTCAGCGGCGCGCGGGTGCAGGGCGCCGAAGCCGGCTCGATGACGCTGGTTTTCGAGCCCGGCGCGGTGTGCGCCGGCGACCATGTCTTCAGCGTCGGCACGGCCGGCAGCGCGACGCTCGTGCTGCAGACTGTCTGGCCGGCGCTGATGCTGGCGAGCGGCACCAGCCGGCTGACGCTCACCGGTGGCACGCACAACCCGATGGCGCCGCCGTTCCACTTCATCGAGCGCTGCTATGCGCCGCTACTGCAGCGCCTGGGCGCCGGCAGCCGGCTGCAGCTGCGCCGCCACGGCTTCTTTCCGGCCGGCGGCGGCGAGTTCGTCGCCGAGATCCTGCCGGCGCTAGGGGGGCTGCTTCCGTACGACCTGATGGAGCGCGGCGCGTTGATCGCTGCCCATGCGGAAGCCCTGGCGGCGGCGGTGCCGCGCAGCGTGGCGTCGCGCGAGCTTGCGATCCTGCAGCACGAGTTCGGCTGGCCCGATGACGCGTTGCAGGTGCCGGTGCTGCGCCAGAACGAGGGCCCGGGCAACGCGCTGATGGCGACGCTGGCGCACGAGCACGTCACCGAGCTGGTGATCAGTTTCGGCGAGCGTGGCCGCAGTGCCGAGGATGTCGCGCTGTCGCTCGCCGCGGAGCTGCGCGCGTACCAGGCCGGCAGCGGCGCTCTCGGCCCTCACCTGGCCGATCAATGGGTGCTGCCGCTTGCGCTGGCGGTGTGGCGCAGCGGCCGGCCGGCGCGCTTCAGCTGCACCGAGCTGACGGAACACGCGCGGACGAACTTCGCGGTGATCGAGCGCTTCCTGCCGCTGYGCATTACGACGCAGGGGCAGGAGGGCCACTGGTGCGTCACGGTCACGCCGCTCGGCGCGTGACGCCGGGTCAGCCCCGCAGCGCGTCGGCCAGCGCCTCGATCTCGAGCCGCTGGTGCAGCCGCACCAGCCAGCGCGCCGGGATGCCGGCCTTGCCGTAGTGCGCGCCGGCGAGCTGGCCGACGATGGCTGCCGTGGTGTCGGCATCGTCGCCGAGGTTGGCGGCGCGCAGCACCGCCGCCTCGAAGCTGTCGGTCTGCGCGAAGCACCACAGCGCGGCCTCCAGAGATGCGACGCAATAACCCGAGCCGGTGACCTGCGATTCGCGCTTGTGCAGGTACTCGCGGGCGGCGATCGCCTGCACCTTCGGCATCGTCGGCCTGGCCAGCCGGTTCGCGAGGATCGCGTCCTTCGGGTGGCCGTCGAGCGCGTGGCACAGCAACTCGGCGAACAGCGCGCAGCATTCCAGCGCCTCGGTCGCCGCATGCGTGGTGGCCGAGCTGCGGCGCGCCAGGTCGATCGCGGCCTGCTGGTCCGGGTGGCCGAACAGCACCGCCGGCGCGAGCCGCATCAGCGAGCCGTTGCCGGCGCTCATCGGGTCGGTGGAGCCGGCCATCGGGTTGCGCGTTACCAGGTAGCGCTGCAGCGCGCCCGAGACGGTGATGCCGATGTCGAAGCAGCTGCCGGTCGCGCTCAGGTAGCCGTGGTGCCACCAGTTCACGTAGCGGTTCATCTGGTCCTCGGCATCGAAGCCGCGGCATTCGACCAGGCTGGTCGCGAGGCACAGCGCCATCGAGGTGTCGTCGGTCCATTCGCCGGCCTTCAGCCCGAACGGACCGCCGCCGACCATGTCGGTGATCGGCTCGAAGCTGCCGCGGCGGCGGAACTCCAGCGTGGTGCCGACCGCGTCGCCGCAGGCCAGCCCGAGCAGGCAGCCGCGGTAGCGATCGAGCAGGGCGGCTTCCTGCCTCATCGCGGTGTCAGCCCCAGGAAGTGATCCAGCATGTGGAAGTGATCGTCGAGGAACTGGTCCTCGAGCGCGGGCAGTTCGCCGATCGGCGTCCACAGCGCTGCGGCCGCGTCGTCGCCGGCCACCACCTCGGGCAGCTCGCGCCCGCCGAGGTCGAAGTGGTGGGCATGCGTGATCGTGCGGCCGCGCTGGCTGCGGTCCGGGTGGTCGAACACCGCGGTTGCGCGCAGGCACTGGCGCATGCTGGCGTCGAGCAGGTGCAGCTGGGTCTCTTCGCGCAACTCGCGCAGCGCCGACTGGTAGGCGGTCTCGCGCTGCTCGATGAAGCCGCCCGGCACCGCGTACAGGCCCTTGCCCGGCGCCTGGCCGCGGCGCACCAGCAGCACGTGGCCGGCGCATTGCACGATCGAATCGACGGTGACGAACACCGGCGGGTAGGGCGCGGCGGACCACGAAGCCCGGTAGGCCTTCAGCATGCGCCACTCGGCGGCCAGTGCCTCGAACAGCGGCAGGCGCGACCAGGCGCGCAGGAAGCCGAGCGTGGTCGACGGGGCCTGGCCGACCAGCGCCGCGAGCGTCGCGTCGACATCGTCGGCCGCGCAGGCGAAGAACGCATCGCGCAGCGCGGTGCCGTCGGCCGCGGCGATGCGCGCGACGCTGTGCAGCCGCCAGCCCGGGAAGCCCTGCAGGTACTCGCTGGTGGCGTCCTTGAAGTGGCCGACCAGCCCGATCGAGCCGAGCCGCGGATCGGCCCGCTTCGCGATCTGCGCCTGCACGCCCTCGTGCACCGCCTTCAGCCAGCGCGTCTCGTCGTAGTAGTCGCGCACCGGCAGGAACTCGATGCGGCTGCGCTCGTCCTCCGGCAGCGCGAGCCGGATCATCTCGGCGCGCTCCTCCCAGGTGAACGGGTTCTTCGGCGAGCGTGCCTGGTGGGCCGAGCCGATCACGACGACGACCCGCGGCGCGATCGCCAGCGCCTGGTTCAGCAGCGCCAGGTGCCCGTTGTGGAACGGCTGGAAGCGGCCGATGTAGACGGCCGTGTCGTGGTGCAGGCCCTGCGCGGCGGTTGGGTGGGACGGGACGGTTCTCATGGGATGTGCGCTGCGATGGGCATCTGCCGTCCGCTGCCGAAGGCACGGGGGCGGACGCGGATGATGGGGGGCGCCTGGCGCCGCTTGTATTCGTTGCGGGCGATCATGCGCCGCACCCGCTCGACCAGCGCACGGCCCTCGTCGCTGCGCTGCAGCTGCGCGACGAAGGCGGCCGACTGGGCGCGCTCGCGCGGCGCAAGCCGATCGCCTTCGATCAGCAGCTTCAGCACCTCGTCCAGCACCTCGTACGGCGGCAGGCTGTCGGTGTCCTTCTGGCCCGGCGCGAGCTCGGCCGACGGCGGCTTGTCGATGATGGCGGTCGGGATCAGCTCGCGGCCGGCGGCCTCGTTGACGTGGCGCGACAGCGCGAACACCTCCGTCTTGTAGAGGTCGCCGATCAGCCCGAGGCCGCCGTTGGTGTCGCCGTACAGCGTGCAGTAGCCGACCGAGATCTCCGATTTGTTGCCGGTGGTCAGCAGCAGGTGGCCGAAGCTGTTCGAGTAGGCCATCAGCGCGGTGCCGCGGATGCGCGCCTGCAGGTTCTCGTGCGACAGGCCTCGCAGCGGCTTGCCGAAACTGCGCTCGAACTGCGCGCCGTAGCCGTCGACCAGCTCGGCGATCGGGTGCGTGAAGAGCTCGATGCCGAGGTTGTGGCACAGCGTGACCGAGTCGTCCACCGAGCCGGCCGACGAGTAGTGCGAGGGCATCGTCACCGCGCTGACGTTCTGCGGACCGAACGCCTGCGCGGCGAGTGCCAGCGTCAACGCGCTGTCGATGCCGCCCGACGAGCCGACCACGGCTTGCTTGAAACCGCAGCGCCGCGCGTAGTCGGTGAGGCCGAGCACGATCTGCGCCTGGTAGAACGCCATCGTCGGCAGGCCGGCCGCCGGTACCGGCGGTGGCGTGTCGCCGGCGAGCGTCAGGAAGCGGCCGTGTGCGAAGCGCAGCGTCGTCACGTCCTCGACGAAGCGATGGGCCTCGTAGACCACGCGGCCGTCGGCCTCGGTCGCGAACGACGCGCCGTCGAACACCAGCTGGTCGTGGCCGCCGATCTGGTTGACGTAGAGGATCGGCAGTCGGTGGCGGCGGCTCGCGTCGCCGAAGATCTGGTGGCGCTGCTCGCGCTTGCCGATCTCGGACGGGCTCGCGTTGATCGAGACGACCAGGTCGGGCGCGGCGTCGCGCATGCGTTCGAACGGGTTCACCGCGTAGTCGTCGGCGACATCGTTCCAGCCGTCCTCGCAGATCATCATGCCGACCTGCGTGTCGCCGATGCGCAGTACCTTGGCGACATCGGGGCCGGGCTCGAAGTGGCGGCGCTCGTCGAAGATGTTGTAGGTGGGCAGCAGCTGCTTCGCGTAGCGCAGCACGATCGTGCCGCCATGCAGCACCAGCAGCATGTTGTGCAGCCGCTTGCCGGGGCCGTCGCGGCGCAGCGGCGCACCGACCACCCAGTGCAGGCCGGGCAGCTCGCGCGAGGCCTGCAGCAGGGCGTCGAGGCCGGCGTCGACGCGCTGCAGGAAGCCGGGTTCCTCGAGCAGGTCGGCCGGGTAGTAGCCGGTCAGGCCGAGTTCGGTGAAGACGACCAGCTCGGCGCCTTGCGTGTTCGCCTCACGCGCCGCGGCGACCATCTTCGCGACGTTGCCGGCGATGTCGCCGATGGTCGGGTTCAGCTGGGCGATGGTGATCTTCAGCATGCGCGTTCCTTCAGGCGGGGACGTTGAAGACCTGCTTCAGGTAGGCGAGGAAGGTCTGGTCGTCGCACAGCGTCTTGCCCGGGCTGTCGGACAGCTTGGCCACCGGCTGGCCGTTGCAGCGGGTCAGCTTCATCACGATGTTCAGCGGCGTCAGGCCCACGTCGTTCGACAGGCTGGTGCCGATGCCGAAGCCGGTCTGCGTTCGGTCGGCGAAGTGGCGGTAGAGCTCGAGCGCCCGCTCGATGGTCAGGCCGTCGGAGAACACCAGCCGCTTGGTGTGCGGGTCGATGCGCAGCTTCGCGTAATGGGCCAGCGCCTTCTCGCCCCACGCGACCGGGTCGCCGGAGTCGTGGCGCAGCCCGTCGAACAGCTTCGCGAAGTAGAGGTCGAAGTCGGCGAGGAAGGCGTCCATGCCGACCACGTCGGTCAGCGCGACGCCGAGGTCGCCGCGGTACTCCTGCACCCATTCCTCGAGCGCGGCCTTCTGCGAATCGCGCAGCCGCACGCCGAGCGCCTGGAAGGTCTGCAGGTACTCGTGCGCCATCGTGCCGATCGGCACCAGGCCGAGCTCCTTCGCGAGCAGCACGTTGGAGCTGCCGCGGAAATACTGGGGCAGGGCGTCCTTCAGCGTCGCGACCACCTCGCGCTGCCAGGCACCGCTGTAGCGCCGGCGCACGCCGAAGTCGAAGAACTCGAACGGGTTGCGGCGCGGCGGCTCGCTGCCGAAGGCGCGCAGCACCGCGATCTTGGCCTGCAGCCGCTCGCGGCCGGCGGCGAGCGCCGGGCCGGCGTCGAAGCGGCGGAAGTACAGCTCGTTGACGATCGCCAGCACGAAGATCTCGAAGGCCATCACGTGCACCTGCGGGCCCTTCGCGATGATCTCCAGCGTGTCGCCGGCGGCCCGCGCGGTGATGAAGACGCGCTGGAACTGGAAGATGCGCAGGAAGTCGACGAAGTCCGACTTGATGAAGCGCAATGCACCCAGGTAGGCGAGTTCGTCTTCGGCGAAGCGCAGCGAGCACAGGTGGTCGAGCTCGCGGTTCACGTCGGCCAGCAGCTCGGCCAGCGGGTACGCCGGCACGTTGCGGCAGACGAAGCTGTACTCTGCCTGCGTCTGCGGGTGCCAATGCAGCATGGTCTGCCACATCGTGAACTTGTAGAGATCGGTCTCCAGCAGGCTGTGGATCACAGGGGGCATGGGGGCTTTCTGGTCAGGCGAAGGTGTCAGGTCTGTCAGGTGAATTGGCGGAGGATCTCGCCGCTGCTCGCAAGTTGAACACCGCGGGCGCGCATCGCATCGAGAAACCCTTGCTGCTGCGCCTCGAAGCCGCCGACCGGGCTGATGCAGTCGGTCAGCAGCACGACGCGTTCCAGCCGGCCGCCGGGCAGGTGGTCGACGACGTGCTCGGTGGTGGCCTTCACGCAGTGGCTGCCGGCCTCGCCGGCGATCAGCAGCAGGTCGGCCTGGTCCAGGCGGTCGATCAGCGCCTGGTTGAGCTGCGTGTCGGGGTCGCCGGCATCCGGCACCTCGGCCTGCACCGCGCTGTAGTGCTCGGTCCACGGGTTCTCGCCCTTCGTGACCATCTCCACCTGGGCCAGCCGGCGCTCTTCCCAGGCGTTGCAGGCGGCACGCACGTCGGCGTGGATGCCGTGGCCCCAGCTGCCGATCTCGCAGTGCACCGGCCAGACCATCAGCGTGTAGCGGCCGCGTGCCTCCAGCTCGTCGAGGTAGGCCAGCGTGCGGGACAGCGCTGCGGCGTCGCGCGGGCGGAACGCGCCGTCGCGCACCTCGCGCGCCGTGATCGGCGTGAACGGGCCGACCGCGCTGCCGTCGCGCTGCTGCCAGAAGGTCGGGTGGGCGATGTCGACGTGGTGGTGGGAGTCGAGCGTCACGGTGATGCCGGTGATCGCATCGCCGGCCTGGCGGATGAAGCCGGCCAGGCGCTGCATGTCGGCGTGGGCGCCGGCCACCGGCAGCGCCGGCGCGAGCGCCGTGCCGGTCAGCGGATCGGCCGGGCGCCAGGCGGCGGGGAGGTCGCAGAAGTCGTTCTGCGGGTCGATGATCAGGAGCTGGGTTCGCGGTTTCATCGCAGGCTTTCGTCTTGAACGTGACCGTACTCTAGATGAGTTAGATCAACATTGCAACTAACTAAGGTAAAGAGGGGGCGGCCCTAACATCGCGGCATGGCTGTAGACACCTTCCCGCCCATCATCTGCACTGTCGATGTCGTGCTGCTGACGCTGCACGACGGTGCCTTGCACGTGGTGCTGCACCTGCGCGACCGCGAGCCGTTCCTCGGCATGCCGGCGCTGCCGGGCGGCTATGTGCACCAGCAGGAAGACCGGGACGCCGAGGACGCCGCGGTGCGCGTGTTGCGCGACAAGACCGGCATCGCGAGCCCGTACCTGGAGCAGCTCGCGACCCTGTCCGGCCCGGCCCGCGATCCGCGCGGCTGGTCGATCTCGGTGGCCTATTACGCGCTGGTGCCGCGGCAACTGCTGCCCGTCGATGCGGCGCAGCTGCGATTGATGCCGGCCGACCGCCTGCCGGCGCTGCCCTTCGATCACCGGCGCATCGTCGAGCTGGCGGTGTCGCGGGTGCGGGTGAAGAGCCACTACTCGTCGCTGCCGGTGCACCTGTGCGGCGAGCGCTTCACGCTGCCGCAGCTGCAGTCGGTGTACGAGGCGGTGCTCGGCGAACCGGTCAACAAGGTGAGCTTTCGCCGCAAGATGGACGAGCTGGCGATGCTGGAGCCGATCGACGGCGAGCTGGAGCTGGGCCGGGCCAACCGGCCGGCCCAGCTGTACCGCGTGCGCCGGGAGTTCCGGCGCACGCTCTCGCTGCTGGAGCGAGGGCTCGGCTCTTAGGCCGCTAGAAGCTCCGCCTGCAGCGTCGGCGGCACTTCGGCGTAGTGGTCGAAGTGCATCGAGTACTGCGCCCGGCCTGACGACAGCGCCCGCAGGCTGCCGATGTAGCCGAACATCTCCTTCAGCGGCACATGCGCCTCCAGCGCCGTCGCGTTGCCGCGCGGATGCTGGGCGCGCACGTGGCCGCGCCGGCGGTGCAGATCGCCGATGCTGTCGCCGAGGTAGTCGGCCGGCGTGACGACTTCCACCGCCATCACCGGCTCGAGCACCACCGGCGCTGCACGCGCGACGCCGTCGCGGAAGGCCGCGGCCGCCGCCAGCTCGAACGCCAGCACCGACGAGTCGCGCTCGTGGAAGCTGCCGTCGAGCAGCGTCACCTCGAGGTCGACCACCGGGTAGCCCGCCAGCACGCCGGTCTCTGCCGCGCGCTTCACGCCGGACTCGACGCCCGGGATGAACTCGCGCGGGATCGCGCCGCCCGTCACCTGGTTGACGAAGCGCAAGCCCTCGCCGCGCGCCAGTGGCGCGATGCGCAGCGTGACACCGGCGAACTGCCCGGGGCCGCCGCTCTGCTTCTTGTGCAGGTGGCTGACCTCGACCGTGCGCGCGACCGTCTCGCGGTAGGCGACCTGCGGCCGGCCCACCGTGACCTCGACGTGATGGCGCGTGCGCAGCTTCTCCAGCGTCACCTCGAGCTGCAGCTCGCCCATGCCGGACAGGATGGTCTGGCCGGATTCGGCGTCCTGGCGGATGCGCAGGCTCGGGTCTTCCTTCGCGAGCGCGCCCAGCGCCTTGCCGAGCTGCTGCTGGTCGGCCTGCGTGCGCGGCTCCACCGCGACGTGGATCACCGGTTCCGGGATCGAGATGCTCTCCAGCACGACCGGGTGGCGCTTGTCGGCGAGCGTGTGGCCGGTCGTCGTGTCCTTCAGGCCCACGAGCGCACCGATGTCTCCCGCCTGCAGGGCCGGGACTTCCACATGCTTGTCGGCATGCACTTCATACAGGCGCGCCACGCGCTCGGTGCGGCCGGTGCTCGCATTGAGCACGCTGTCGCCCGGCCGCAGGCGGCCGCGGTAGACGCGCACGAAGACCATCGCGCCGTGGTCGTCGGAGACGACCTTGAACGCGAGGGCCGCGAGCGGGCCGTCGGCATCCGACTCGGGTTGGCCTTCGGTGGCGATGTCGCCCGGCGCCGGCAGGTAGTCGACGACGGCGTCCAGCAGCGGCTCGACGCCGCGGTTGCGGAACGCCGAGCCGGCCAGCACCGGCACGAAGGCACCGGCCAGCGTGCCGGCACGCAGGCCCGCGCGCAATTGCTCGACCGAGGGTTCCTCGCCTTGCAGCCAGGCCTGCAGCAGCGCATCGTCGCGCTCGACCACCGCCTCGACGAGGCGGGCGCGCGCGATCGTCGCCTGCGCCTGCAGGTCGTCGGGGATGGCTTCGACGAGTGGCGGCTGGCTGGCATCGGCGGCCGGCCAGACGAGGGCGCGCCGGCCGAGCAGGTCCACGACGCCGCGGAACGAGTCCTCGGCGCCGATCGGCAGTTGCAGCGGCAGGGCTGTGACGCCCAGGCGCGACTCCATCATCTGCACGACGCGGGTGAAGTCGGCACCCACTCGGTCGAGCTTGTTGATGAAGGCGAGGCGGGGCACGTGGTACTTGTCGGCAAGGCGCCAGTTGGTCTCGGTCTGCGGTTCGACGCCGGCGACGCCGTCGAACACGACCACCGCGCCGTCGAGCACGCGCAGCGAGCGGTTCACCTCGATGTTGAAGTCGATGTGTCCGGGTGTGTCGATGACGTTGATCTGCGCACCATTCCAGAACACGGTGGTGGCCGCGCTGTTGATGGTGATGCCGCGTGCCCGCTCCTGCGGGTCGTAGTCCATCACGGTGTTGCCATCGTTCACATCGCCGATGCGGTGGTTCGCGCCGGTGTAGAACAGGATGCGTTCGGTGGTGGTGGTCTTGCCGGCGTCGACGTGGGCGATGACGCCGATGTTGCGAAGGAGCCGGGTGTTGTTGTTGCGGGTCATGACGAATCTTTCAAACTGGGGCGGTTTCGGCCGGCCCCGGCGAAGATCCGCCTGGGCTAGCCCGTAACTTGCATGGCTGGGGTGTTGTCGACGGACACGCCAAAGGACGAGCGCAAGCCTCCCGTGCTTTGGCGGTCCTGAATCGTGGCGATCAACTTGTCGTAGGTGCGCATGGCAGTAACGTGCAGACTGAAAAGCAAAAACCCCGGGGGCAGTGCCGACCGGGGTTTTGGGGACCGGAAGGCGCAAGGCCTTCCGATGTGGCGAAAGACCTGGAACTACACAGCGAACAGCAACACGTCGCCACGCGACGGTGCTGCTTGCGAAATGGCTTCAAGGTTCTTCAACATGGTTGCGATTGTCCTACCGACGCAGAGCACCTGTTGCCGGTGGGGCTACCGCTTTGGTGTGGAATGAGTTCATGACTGCTCAGAAGATTCTTCTCGCCGGTGCGACGGGTGTCGTCGGACGCCGGCTCGTTCCGCTGCTGGTCGGCGGCGGCTACAACGTGTTCGGCATGACGCGCAGCCAGGCGAAGGCAGCGTCGATCATGGCCGCGGGCGCCGAGCCGATCGTGCTCGACGTGTTCGATGCGGCCGCGGTGCGCGCGACGGTGTTGCGCCTGAAGCCCGACGTGATCGTGCACCAGTTGACGGATCTCGCACTGCTGAACGATGCGGCGACGCGCGACGAGGCGCTGGTGCGCAACGCGCGGCTGCGCACCGAGGGCACGCAGAACCTGGTCGATGCGGCGCTTGCCAGCGGTGCGAAGCGGATGGTGGCGCAGAGCATCGCCTGGATCTACGCCGCGGGGCGCGAGCCGCATGCCGAGAGCGATCCGCTGGACCTGAAGGCCGAAGGGGCGCGGGCCACCACGGTGGAAGCCGTGGCAACGCTGGAGCGGCTGGTGACGCAATCGCCGGGGCTCGAGGGCGTGGTGCTGCGTTATGGCCACTTCTACGGGCCGGGCACCGGGGTCGAGACGGCGGCGGGCAAGCCGTCTGCCTTGCATGTCGACGCGGCGGCGTATGCGGCGCTGCTGGCGGTCGACCGAGGCGCGCCGGGCATCTACAACGTGGCCGAGCCGAGCTGGCAGATCACGGGTGACAAGGTGCGGCGCGAACTCGGCTGGGATGCCGCGTTTCGTTTGCGGAGTTGACCGTCGTCTTTGGGCGCGAGCAAAGGCTCGGGTAGGCAGGGTGTGGCTCGCCGGTCGGTGCGGTCATCGCCCTGGGGGCGATGACTCCCCTGCGCTGACTGGTTTCATGGCCCGTCGTCGAAACTCCCTCCACTCACTTCGTTCGTTGTGGTCAAACAGTCGACGACAGTCAGTTGACGAAGCGTGCTGGCGCACGCGGGCCATGAAACCAGCCAGCTCCGGCGCCCCGCCCTGATTGGCGCTCCACACCCTGCCTACCCGAGCCTTTGCGGCCACCGTCCGTCTGTGTTTGGGGGAAAAGATTGAAGTGACCGACGAACGCGCGGACGCTCGCATACTTGTCGGTCACTTTAAGCCTGCCACACCCCGAACCCAGCCTCCCGAAGAGCAATCCCGAGCTCCACTTCCATGTCGCGCGCCCCGTCGTACGGCATCGGGTTGTAGACCTCGTACAGCTTCGGCAGCAACCGCAGCCCATAGGTCGTGACGAAGCGGTTCGCCTGGATGCCGGCCTTGTGCTTGTCGAACCTGACATCCGGGTCCAGGCCCGTCATGCCGACGTAGACGAAGGGCTTGCCCAGCTGGTAGTCGGGGTTCGCCTTGCGGAAGCTCGGCTCGTTCCACACCTGATCGGCCAGCTCCACCACGTAGACGCTGTAGTGATGCTTCGGCCGGCGCGGCATGTCCCGTCCGTCAGGCCGGCTTGCCGCGCGCCACCAGCTCGGCGTGGCGGGCCGCGTCGATGTTGCTGCCGCACATGACCAGGCCGACGCGGCGGCCGTCGAGCCGGTCCTTCAGCGGGCCGAACAGCGCGGCCACCGCGGCCGCCGGCGCCGGCTCGACCGCCAGCTTCATGTCGATGAACAGGTCGTGCATGCCGCGGCACATGTCGTCGTCGGACACGCGCACGATCTCGTCGACGAAGCGGCGGCACACGCCGTAGCTGTACGCCAGCGCATACGGTGCGCCCAGGCTGTCGGCGATCGTGTCGACCGCGTCCAGCTTCACCGGCTCGCCGGCCTGGAAGCTGCGGTACATCGCGTCGGCACCCAGCGGCTCGACGCCGTAGACGCGGCAGTCCGGATTGATCTGCTTGACGGCGGCGGCAATGCCCGAGATCAAGCCGCCACCGCCCACCGGCACCACCACCGCGTCGAGCTGCGGCACCTGCTGCATGAATTCCAGCCCGACCGTCGCGGTGCCTTGCGAGGTCAGCGGGCCGTCGAACGGGTGGATCATCGTGCGGCCTTCGTCGGCCACCAGTGCCTGCGCGCCGGCGAAGGCCTCGTGCACGTTGGCGACCAGCACCACCTTCGCGCCGAAACCCTCGCAGGTGGCGATGCGCAGCGGGCTCGCATGCTTCGGCATCACGACCGTTGCGCTGGTGCCGGCGATGCGCGCCGCGTACGCCACGGCGATCGCGTGGTTGCCGGCGCTCGCGGCGACGATGCCGCGCCGCTTCGCGTCGGCATCCAGCGCCTCGATGCAGTTCAGCGCGCCCCGCAGCTTGAAGCTGCCGGTGGTCTGGAAGAGCTCCAGCTTCAGCCAGACCTCGGTCACCGGCGCGAGCCGGGTCGCGACCGCGCCGCTCTGCCAGCGCCACGCGGGCGTTTCTCGCACCTTGCCGGCCAGGCGATCGGCGGTTGCGCGGATGTCATTCAGGGAGGGGAAGGGCGTGTCGGGGTTCATGGAGATGGATTGTCCGCGCAAGCGCTGCGGTGGCCGAGGGCCCGGGATAATGCGGCCGATGACGAGCAGCACGAGCGACGGCGACAGATTCTTCAAGCGGCTGGCCGACAGCCTGGACGAGCACAGCTTCGTCAAGCTGGTGCTGGCCAAGTACCGCGGGCCCGAGCCCGACCTGCTGCGCGCCACGCTGCGCCGCATCCAGGTGCGCGACGCCGACACCCTCAGCTTCGTCTACACCTACCGCACGCGCGACGTGACCCGCAACATGCCGCTCGCCGACGGCCTGCAGAGCCTGCGCGAACGGGCCGTCGAGCTGTTCGGCCACCTGCACCTGATGACCCGCAGCGAGGACGTGCAGCTGATGGTCAGCAAGAAGGGGCAACAGACGCTGCGCGTGGCGGCCGCCGAACACGAGGCCGACGACGCGGCCGGTGCCCACGACCGCGAGAAGCACCGCTTCGTCGACATCGCCCGCCCGTTCCTGACCGACCTCGGCGTCACGACGCCACAGCACCAGCTGGTGCCGGCGATGGCGCGCAAGTGGAAGCAGATCAACAAGTTCGTCGAGGTGCTCGACAGCGCGCTGAAGGCCTCGCCGCTGCGCGACGCGAAGGACGTGCGCGTGCTCGACTTCGGCGCCGGCAAGGGCTACCTGACCTTCGCGATGCACGAGTACCTGCACGCGACGCGCGGCATGAACGCGCAGGTCACCGGCGTCGAGCTGCGCGAGGACATGGTGCGCCTGTGCAACGCCGCCGCGCAGCGCAACGGCATGGCCGGGCTCGCGTTCCGCCACGGCGACGTGCGCACCCATGCGCGCGAACCGGTCGACGTGATGATCGCGCTGCACGCCTGCGACATCGCCACCGACTACGCGATCGACATGGGCATCCGCGCCGGTGCGTCCATCATCATGTGCTCGCCGTGCTGCCACAAGGAGATCCGCCCGCAGCTGCTGAGCCCGCACCCGCTGCGGCCGATCCTGCAGCACGGCATCCACCTCGGCCAGGAGGCCGAGATGCTGACCGACGGCCTGCGCGCGCTGCTGCTCGAATCGCAGGGCTACGACACGCAGGTGTTCGAGTTCGTGGCGCTGGAGCACACCAGCAAGAACAAGATGATCCTCGCGGTGAAGCGCACGCAACCCAGACCGGTCGACGAGGTGCTGGCGCAGATCCGCGAGATCAAGGCCTTCTACGGCATCCGCGAACACTGCCTCGAGACGCTGCTGGCCGCTGCTTGAACGGGTTCAGCCCGCGGCCAGGATCAGGTCGGCCGCCTTCTCGGCAATCATGATCGTCGGCGCATTCGTGTTGCCGCCGATCAGCGTCGGCATCACCGAGGCATCGACCACGCGCAAGCCTTGCACCCCGTGCACGCGCAGCGACGGGTCGACCACCGCCATCGGGTCGGTGCCCATCCTGCAGGTGCCGCTCGGGTGGTAGATGGTGTCGGCGCGGTTGCGGATCACCTCGCGGATCTCGTGGTCGCTCGAGACACCCGCCGTGAACATGTCGCGCTTCAGGCGCGACGCGATCGCCGGGGCCTGCAGCAGCCGCTGCGTCAGCTTCCAGCCTTCGACCAGCACCTCCAGGTCGTCGGGATCGTCGAAGTACTTCGGGTCGATCAGCGGCGCGTCGCGCACGTCGCCGCTTTGCACCAGCACCGTGCCGCGGCTGCGCGGCCGCAGCAGGCAGACATGGCATGACAGCCCGTGCCGCAGGTGCAGCTTGCGCGCGTGGTCGTCGACCAGCGCGACGACGAAATGCAGCTGCACGTCCGGTGCCGGCGAATCCGGCGACACCCGCAGGAAGCCGCCGCCCTCGGCGAAGTTGCTGGTCAAGAGGCCGCTGCGCTCGCGCCGATAGCGTGCGTACTCGCGCAGCGCGTTGATGCTGCCGGCCGGCGAGAAACCGAACAGCGAGGTGTCGGGCACGCGGTAGCCGAACGTGAAGTCGATGTGGTCCTGCAGGTTGCGGCCGACGCCCGGCAGGTGGTGCTTCAGGTGGATGCCGGTGCGCTGCAGGAAGGCGCCGTCGCCGACGCCCGACACCTGCAGCAGCTGCGGCGTCTGCRGCGCACCGGCGCACAGGATCACCTCGCGCCGCGCCATCAGCCGCTCGACATGGCGGCCGCGTGCCATCTCGATGCCGATGGCCCGCTTGCCGTCGAACAGCACGCGCAAGGTCTGCGCCGTCGTCAGCACGTGCAGGTTGTCGCGCGCGTCCATCACCGGGTGCAGGTAGGCGCGCGCGGCGCTCCAGCGTTCGCCGCGGTGCTGCGTGACCTGGTAGATGCCGATGCCGTCCTGGCTCGCACCGTTGAAGTCGTCGTTGAGCGCGAAGCCGGCTTCGCGTGCCGCCTGCAGCCAGCGCTGCTGCCACGGGTTCGCGCTGCGCAGCTCGCCGACGTGCAGCGGGCCGTCGCGGCCGTGGAACTCGTCGTGCAGGCGCTCGTTGTTCTCGGCCTTCCTGAAGTACGGCAGCACCTCGTCGTAGGACCAGCCCGCATTGCCGAGCGCGGCCCAGTGGTCGTAGTCGCTGCGGTGGCCGCGGGTGTAGATCATCGCGTTGATCGCCGACGATCCGCCCAGCGCCTTGCCGCGCGGCTGGTAGCCGCGGCGGCCGTTCAGGCCGGGCTGCGGCACGGTCTCGAAGGCCCAGTTGTTGAGCCGCGTCGGCAGCATCGTGACCGCGCCGACCGGCATCTCGATCAACGCGCCGCGGCCCTCGCCGCCGGCCTCGATCAGCGCGACGGCGGTCGACGGATCGGCACTGAGCCGGTTCGCGAGCACGCAGCCGGCCGAGCCGCCGCCGACGATCAGGTAATCAACCTCTCCCGTCATGCTGCCTCCCGTGTTCTTCAGATGAGGCTGTGACCGAACTGCGGGGGACCCGGCAACATCAGGTCCTCGATCGACGGCAGGCCGCCGAGCAGCATCGGCGTCCAGTGCTCGGCCGGCGCCGGCGCATGGAACAGGAAGCCCTGGTAGGCGTCGACGCCCAGCATCTGCAGGAAGCGCAGCTGCGCGCCGCGCTCGACCCCTTCGGCCACCACCTGCAGGTGCAGGTTGTTGGCCAGCGTGACGATCGAGCGCACGATGCGCTCGCGCCGTGCATTGCCCGGCAGGTCGAGCAGGAAGCTGCGGTCGATCTTCAGCACGTCGATCGGCAGGTCGGCCAGCTTGGACAGCGACGAGTAGCCGGTGCCGAAATCGTCGATCGAGATCTTGAACGACCATTCGCGCAGCAGCTTCAGCTGCGCGAGCGCCCGCTCGGGCCGCTCGGCGAGGAAGGTCTCGGTGACCTCCAGGTCGAGCGCGCCGACCGGCACGTCGTAGCGGCCGACCGCGGCCAGCACCGTCTCGAACAGGTTGTCGCGGTCGAGGTCGCGCGCCGACAGGTTCACCGCGACGCGCGGCGCCTGCGCGCCGGCCGCCATCCACAGCGCGAGCTGCCGGCACACCTCGTCGAGGATGTAGTCGGTGATGCGCGACACGCAGCCCATCTGCTCGGCCACCGGCACGAACTCGGCCGGCGACACCGCGCCCAGCGCCGGGCTGTTCCAGCGCACCAGCGCCTCGAAACCCAGCAGCTGGCCGTTCGAGCGCACCTGCGGCTGGTAGACGACATGCAGCTCGCGGTCGTCGATGGCCTGCTCGAGCGCCGATTCGATCGCGATGCGCCGGCTCACCGCGCGCTCGCTGATCGGCGTGCCGATCTCCTCGGCGGTGGCGCTGCCCTCGCGCGACAGCTCCATCGCGACGCCGCTGCGGTGCATCACCTCGGCGGCCTGTGCGCTGTCGATCGGGAACAGCGCGGCACCGAGCGCGAGCTCGACCAGCACATGGCCGCTGCCGACCTGCAGCTGGTGCGGCAGCGCCCGGCGCAGCCGCGTCACCGCCATCGTGGCCTGCACCGCCGGCAGCGGCGGCAGCGCGATGGTCAGCATCGAGCCGCGGGTGCGGGCGATGTAGCTGTCCTTGCCGCCGGCCTCGCGCAGCGCGTTCGCGAACGCGACGATGAATTGGTTGCCCTGCGCCATGCCGAAGCGCGCATTGACCTGGCGCAGCGAGCCCAGCCCGCACGACACCACCGGGATCACCATGCCGGCCTGCAGCGTGGCGCGTTGGCGATCGAGCCACTGCGCCATGCCCTCGGGGCGCGGCAGGCCGGTGACGACGTCGTGCGACGCCAGGTACTCGGCCTCGGCCTGGCTGCGCACCAGGTTGCGCTGCAGCTCGCGCAGTTCGGTCACGTCCTGCAAGCTGACCGCGAAATGGCGGTCGCCGCAGGCGAAGCGGCTGCGCACCACCACCCGGCGCTGCGTGCGGCCCTCGCCGGCCAGCCACTCGGTGCCGGCGTCGAAACTCGGGACAGCGCTACCCTCCGGGGCGGTCGAACGCAGCCAGCGGGACAGCGGCTGGTCGTCGATCACGCTGCCGGCGAGCTGCGCGAACAGCCGGTTGCCGCGCCGCACGCGGCCGTCGTCGCGGCACACGACGACGGCGGTGCCCTGGTTCTCGAACAGGTCCTCGTACAGGTCCTGCATGCGCTTCGCATGCTGCTGCGAGTGCTTGACCGCGCTCAGGATGCGGAACACCGCGAGCGGCAGGCAGAAGTTGAAGAAGGTGAAGAGCAGGCCGTGGATGTACAGCGGCGAGGTGTTGAGCGTGACGTCGATCCCGAACACGTTGGGCATCACGTAGCCCGAGGCCGCCAGGCCGAACGGCACCAGGTTCAGCGCCATCAGCGCGAGCGCGAGCCGGTAGCCGCGCAGCAGGCCGGCCAGCAGCGGCGCCGAGTAGCAGAACACGTAGCCGAGACGCTGCACCTCGGGAATGCGCACGCAGGTGGCGATCACCAGGCCGGCGGCGTAGACGATGACGATCAGGCCGTTGCTGGCCAGCCGCTGGTGCTGCGTCGACCAGCGGATCGCGGCCAGCAGCGCCAGGTAGAACGCGATGACGATGACGAGGATGTAGTAGACGCCGCGCTGCAGCCCGAGCCACGAGCTGTGCAGCGAGATGGCCGCCTCGAGCGTGATCCCGCTGAGCAGGACGATGCGCAGCGCGCTCAGCTGAACGCGGCTGTCGGTGTCCTGGGACGGGCGGCCTGGCAACTGCAGGAAGGCGTACATGGACGCCCACAGGCGCTCACCCGTCGAGATCAATCGGCGGAGCATCGGGTCGGGCTGGGGAGGCTGTCTGGCAAAGCTGTCGAGTGTGCCCGTCGCGGGTGTGCACGCGACGGCGGCGAGCGTGAACGACTTCACGGCAGGGTAGCCGACCCTGGTGGAAACCCGTGCATCCAGTGGCGAGGGCGATCATCGGCGTGGCGCTGCGCGATGGGTGGAGCCGGCTCAGCCGGGCGGGGCCTGTGCGGGTTGCGCCGGACCGAAGCCACGCGCGCGATCGATGGCGAACTGCCGCGCGAAGTCGGCGAAGCGGCCGGCATCGAGCGCCTCGCGCACCTCGCGCATCAGGTTCAGGTAGTAGTGCAGGTTGTGGATGGTGGTGAGCATCGGCCCGAGCATCTCGCCGCAGCGGTCGAGGTGGTGCAGGTAGGCGCGGCTGAAGCCCTGGCAGGTGTGGCAGCTGCAGGTCTCGTCGATCGGGCGCTCGTCGGTGCGGTAGCGGGCATTGCGCAGGCGCAGGTCGCCGAAGCGGGTGAACAGGTGGCCGTTGCGCGCGTTGCGGGTGGGCATCACGCAGTCGAACATGTCGACGCCGGCGGCGACGCCCTCGACCAGGTCTTCCGGCGTGCCCACGCCCATCAGGTAGCGCGGCTTGTGGGCCGGCAGTCGGTGCGGCGTGTGGGCCATGATGCGCTGCATCTCGGCCTTGGGCTCGCCGACGCTGACGCCGCCGATCGCGTAGCCGGGCAGGTCGAGCTCGACCAGCGACGCGAGCGATTCCTCGCGCAGGTTCTCGAACATGCCGCCCTGCACGATGCCGAACAGCGCGTTCGGGTTCTCGTTGCGCTGGAACTCGGCCAGGCAGCGGCGCGCCCAGCGCAGGCTGAGCTCCATCGACGTGCGGGCTTCGCGTTCGGTCGTGATGTGGCCCTTGCTCTCGTACGGCGTGCACTCGTCGAACTGCATCACGATGTCGCTGTTCAGCGCGTGCTGGATCTGCATGCTGGTCTCGGGCGTCAGGAACAGCTTGTCGCCGTTGACGGGCGAGGCGAAGCGCACGCCTTCCTCGCTGATCTTGCGCATCTCGCCGAGCGACCAGACCTGGAAGCCGCCGCTGTCGGTGAGGATGGGCTTGGTCCAGCCCTCGAAGCGGTGCAGCCCGCCGAACTGGCGCAGGATGTCGACGCCGGGGCGCAGCCACAGGTGGAAGGTGTTGCCGAGGATGATCTGCGCGCCCATCGCCTCGAGCGAGGCTGGCATCACGCCCTTGACGGTGCCGTAGGTGCCCACCGGCATGAAGATCGGGGTTTCGACGACGCCGTGGTTCAGCGTCAGGCGGCCGCGGCGCGCATGGCCTTCGGTCTTGAGGAGGTCAAACTGGAGCATGGGGGGATTGTCCGGCAATGGAAGGGCTCGAGCGCTCCAGCAGCATCGCATCCCCATAGCTGAAGAACCGATACCCCTGCGCGATCGCGTGCCGGTACAGCGCCATCACGTGCTCGTACCCGGCGAACGCGCTGACCAGCATCAGCAGCGTGCTCTTCGGCAGGTGGAAGTTGGTGACCAGCACGTCGACGACGAGGAACGTGAAGCCGGGCGTGATGAAGATGTCGGTGTCGCGGCTGCCGGCCTGCAGCGTGCCGCCGCGCGCGGCCGATTCCAGCGCGCGCAGCGTGGTCGTGCCGACCGACACCACGCGGCCGCCGGCCGCCTGCGTGCGCGCGATCGCGTCGACCGTGGCCTGCGGCACCTCGAACCACTCGCTGTGCATCGTGTGCTCGGCGATGTTCTCGCTGCGCACCGGCTGGAAGGTGCCGGCGCCGACGTGCAGCGTGACACTCGCGCTGCCGACACCGCGCTCGCGCAGCGCCGCCAGCACGCCTTCGTCGAAATGCAGCGCGGCGGTCGGTGCCGCGGCGGCGCCCGGCCGCGCGGCGAACACGGTCTGGTAGCGCCGCTCGTCATCGGCCTCGTCGCCATGCGTGATGTACGGCGGCAGCGGCACGTGGCCGTGCTGATCCAGCAGCGCCAGCGGATCGGACGGGAAGCGCAGGCGGAACAGGCTGCCGTCCGGCCCGCCGCGGCCCAGCACCTCGGCATCGAAGGCATCGGCGAAGCGCACCGTCTGGCCCGGCTTCGGCGACTTGCTGGCGCGCAGGTGCATCAACAGCTCGTTGCCCGGCAGCAGCCGCTCGACCAGCGCCTCGACCGCGCCGCCGCTGGCCTTGGCGCCGTACAGCCGGGCCTTGATGACGCGCGTGTCGTTGAAGACGAGCAAATCGCCCGGCTGCAGCAGCGCCGGCAGCTCGCGGAAGATGCGGTCGACGGGCGCGGCACCGCGCCCGTCCAGCAGCCGCGACGCGCTGCGTTCGGCGGCCGGGTGCTGCGCGATCAATTCGGGCGGCAAGGCGAAATCGAAGTCGCTGAGTGTGAAAGGACGCGTGAAGAGGCGCGGGGAGGAGGAGGACGAATCGGACGACATGGCATGCAGGCTGGACCGGCCTGGCGAAGATCTGCAGGGGACGGATTCTTTCATGGACGGTTGACGCGGCAGAATCCGCGCATGCCCGGTCGCGCCGCCTCGTCTCCCCTGGAATCTCCTGCTCCCGCTCCGGAACCCGCACGCGAGAAATCCGCGCCGCAGAAGGCGATGGAGAAGCTGGGCCTGGTGCGCGACATCGACCTCGCGCTGCACCTGCCGCTGCGCTACGAGGACGAGACCCGCATCACGCCGATCGCCGCGCTGCGCGACGGCGACAACGCGCAGGTCGAAGGCATCGTGCGCGAGTGCGAGATCCAGTTCCGCCCGCGCCGCCAGCTGGTCGTGAAGATCGACGACGGCACCGAGGAACTCTGGCTGCGGTTCCTGAACTTCTACCCGAATCACCAGAAGACGCTCGGCGTCGGCAAGCGCGTGCGCGTGCGCGGCGAGGCGCGTGGCGGCTTCTTCGGGCGCGAGATGGTGCACCCGAACTTCAAGGGCGTCGACGACGACACGCCGCTTGCGCAGGCGCTGACGCCGGTCTACCCGACCAGCGCGACGCTGCCGCAGGCCTATCTGCGCAAGGCGGTGGCCTCGGGCCTGCAACGCGCCGACCTGTCGGAGATCGTGCCGGCGGCGCTGCTGCCGAGCGGGCTGATGAGCCTGCGCGAGGCGCTGCGCTTCCTGCACCACCCGGCGCCCGACGTGAGCCTCGCGACGCTGGAAGACCACAGCCATCCGGCCTGGCAGCGGCTGAAGTTCGAGGAGCTGCTCGCGCAGCAGCTGTCGCAGCTGCAGGCCAAGCAGGAGCGGGCGCTGCAGCAGGCGCCGGCCTTCACGGTGCGCGCAGGCGGCCTGCAGGAGCGGCTGCTCGCGGCGCTGCCGTTCTCGCTGACGCTGGCGCAGCGCCGCGTCGTCGAGGAGATCGCGCTCGACCTGCAGCGCCCGGTGCCGATGCACCGGTTGCTGCAGGGCGACGTCGGTTCGGGCAAGACGGTGGTGGCCGCGCTGTCGGCCGCGATCGCGATGAACGAGGGCTGGCAGTGCGCGCTGATGGCGCCCACCGAGATCCTCGCCGAGCAGCATTTCCGCAAGCTCGTCGGCTGGCTCGAGCCGCTGGGCGTGCAGGTGGCCTGGCTGACCGGCAGCCGCAAGGGCAAGGCACGGCGCGAGATGCTGGCACGGGTGGCCTCGGGCGAGGCGGGGCTGGTGGTCGGCACGCATGCGGTGATCCAGGGCGAGGTCGAGTTCGCGCGCCTGGGCCTCGCGATCATCGACGAGCAGCACCGCTTCGGCGTCGCGCAGCGGCTCGCGCTGCGCGCCAAGCTGCAGCAGGGCGCACTGGAGCCGCACCTGCTGATGATGAGCGCGACACCGATCCCGCGCACGCTCGCGATGACGGTGTTCGCCGACCTCGACGTGAGCACCATCGACGAGCTGCCGCCCGGGCGCACGCCGATCGTCACCAAGGTCTTCAGCGATGCGCGGCGCGGCAACGTCATCCTGACGATCGCCGACGAGGTGGCGCGCGGCCGGCAGGTGTACTGGGTGTGTCCGCTGATCGAGGAATCGGAGACGCTGGACCTGCAGAACGCGACCGCCACGCACCAGCAGCTGTGCGAGGCATTGCCCGACGAGATGGTCGGCCTGCTGCATGGCCGCATGCCGGCGGCGGAGAAGGCGGCGGTGATGGCGCTGTTCACCGCGGGCGAGATGAAGGTGCTGGTCAGCACGACGGTGATCGAGGTCGGCGTCGACGTGCCGAACGCCTCGCTGATGGTGATCGAGCATGCGGAGCGCTTCGGGCTCAGCCAGCTGCACCAGCTGCGCGGGCGGGTCGGGCGCGGCTCGGTCGCGAGCGTGTGCGTGCTGGTCTACACGGCGCCGCTGTCGCCCACCGGCAAGGACCGGCTGCGCGCGATGGCCGAGACCAACGACGGCTTCGAGATCGCGCGGCGCGACCTGGAGATCCGCGGGCCGGGCGAGTTCCTCGGTGCGCGGCAATCGGGCGCGCCGCTGCTGCGCTTCGCCGACCTCGCGCTCGACGAGGCGCTGGTGCACCGCGCGCGCGCCGTCGCGACGACGCTGCTGGCGCAGCACCCGCGCATTGCCGAGCAGCACGTGGCGCGCTGGCTGGGCGGCAAGGCGGAGTACCTGAAGGCGTGAACACCCGCGACTGCGCGGGCATCCCCCTAGTTTCTCGAGCCCTCACGGTGGGAGGCGCGGGATAGCATCCCGGCGGCACCATCAACCGCGGAGGGCCTGCCCATGAACCTGATCCAGCGTGTTCAAGACATCCTGCTGAAGCCGAAGCAGACCTGGCCGGTGATCGATGCCGAGCCGGCGACACAGGCCTCGATCTACAAGGGCTACGTGTTGATCCTGGCGGCGATCCCGCCGGTCGCGGCGTTCCTCGGCATGGTCTTCTATGTCGGCCTCGGGTTCTGGGGGCTGTCGACGCTGGTGCTGGGCTACGTGCTGGCGCTCGTGAACGTCTTCGTGCTGACGCTGATCGTCGATGCGCTCGCGCCCAGCTTCGGCGGCACCAAGGGACAGGTCAGCGCGCTGAAGCTGGTGGCGTATGCGAGCACCGCCGGCTGGGTCGGCGGCGTGTTCCACCTGGTGCCGGGGCTGTGGATCCTGGGCATCCTCGCGTCGCTGTACGGCATCTACCTGATCTACCTCGGCCTGCCGGTGCTGATGAAGTGCCCGCAGGACAAGGCCGGTGCCTACACAGCGGTGGTGATCGTCTGCGCCATCGTGATCTACATCGTGCTGGGCGCGCTGACGGCGATGGGTGGGCCGATGCGCGTGGGCTCGTGGGGCGGTTGGGCCGGCTCGCACGGCAGCGCGGTGACGATCAAGACGCCGGGTGGCGAGGTCAGGGTCGACACCGCGAAGATGGATGACCTCTCGAAGAAATTGGAAGAGGCCGGCAAGCGCATGGAAGAGGCGCAGAAGTCGGGCGACCCGGCCGCCACCGGCAAGGCGATGGGCGAGATGATGGGCGCGCTGACCGGCGGCAACGGCCAGCCGATCGCGCCTGCGGACCTGAAGGCCGCGCTGCCCGAGGCGCTGGGCGACCTGAAGCGCGAATCGATCGAATCGCAGGGCGGCCAGGCGATCGGCATCGCCAGCTCGATGGCCAAGGCGGCGTACACCGCCGGCGACAGGCACCTGCAGCTGACCATCACCGACCTGGGCGGCACCGCCGGCCTCGCGGCACTGGCCGCCTGGTCCGGCATGACGATGGACAAGGAGACGGCCGAGCAGGTCGAGAAGGTCTACAAGCAGGGCGAGCGCACCGTGCGCGAGGAGTACCGCAAGGACGGCAGCCAGGGCGAGGTGACGGTGCTGCTGACCAATGGCGTGATCGTCGAGGCCAAGGGGCGGCAGGTGGACCTGGCGGCGCTGAAGAAATCGCTCGAGGCCGTCGGGCTCGACAAGCTCGAAGCCATCAAGCGGCCGACGAAGTCCTGACGCGGGCCGAGCGCCGGGCCGCCCCAAGCCGGCCCGCATCCCCACGGGGGATCGGTCGACGTACCCGTCGACCGAGGGGCCGTCATGTACCGAAGTGGATCTGGTAGCGGGCGCCGTCGGAGAACTGGCAGGCGCCGGTTCCGATGCCCGGGCCGGTGATCAGGTACTCGCACTGGGCGTTGACGCCCTTGCCGCCATAGGCGTTCGCGATGCCGCGGCGCCCGCTGAAGCTGCGCTGGTTCAGCCCCAGCACCTCGTTGTAGATGCGTCCGAAGGCGGCGTAGCTGGCATCGACGCGGGTGCTCTCGCCCTGCATCGTGTCGCCCAGGTAGGACAGCGTGAAGCTGCCGCGGCCAGTGTTGTTGTCGACGACGACGGCCGTCAGCAGGCCGCCCTTGTTGGCCTGCGTGTTCAGCGGGTAGAGGCGTGCGTTCAGCACGGTGGGCGCGGGCGGTGCCGCGGGGGCGGGCGGCGTCACGACGGTGACGCTGGCCGGTGGTGCCGTGCCGTCGCCGCGGCCGTCGGCCCGCTGGATCGGATAGCCCTGGCCGGTGCGCGGGTCGATCGGCACCACGTAGCAGGCGCTGAGGGCGGCTGACAGCGAGGCCACGGCCAGCAGCGAAGCGACGCTCAGGACACGTGAAGGGGGCTTGCTCATTCGGGGTCTTCCAGTGCGCGGCGGATGCCGCGGGCCGGAGAATCCGCCGCCGGTTCATCTGTCGCAAGCGCTACAGCCCGAGGTATCGCAAGGCGATGCCGGCAGGCGCATGACGCGCGCCCGGGTGTCGGATATTCTTCCGCTTCCTCCGTGCCGGGGTTAGAGCGGGATGCCATGACACTGACCGAGTTGAGATACATCGTTGCGGTCGCCCGCGAGAAGCACTTCGGGCGTGCCGCCGAGGCCTGCTTCGTCTCGCAGCCGACCCTCAGCGTCGCGATCAAGAAGCTCGAGGAGGAACTCGACGTCAAGCTGTTCGAGCGCGGCTCCAACGAGGTGAGCGCGACCCCGCTCGGCGAAGAGATCGTGCGCCAGGCGCAATCGGTGATCGACCAGGCGGCCGGCATCAAGGAGATCGCCAAGCGCGGCAAGGACCCGGTGTCGGGGCCGCTGCGCGTCGGCGTGATCTACACGATCGGCCCCTACCTGCTGCCCGACCTGGTGAAGCAGGCGATCGAGCGCGTGCCGCAGATGCCGTTGGTGCTGCAGGAGAACTTCACCGCCCGGCTGCTCGACATGCTGCGCACCGGCGAGCTCGACTGCGCGATCATGGCCGAGCCCTTCCCCGACACCGGCCTCGCGGTCGCGCCGCTGTACGACGAGCCCTTCGYCGTCGCGGTGCCCAAGGACCACCCGCTCGCCAAGCGCAAGCGCATCACCGCCGAGGAGCTCAAGCAGGAGACGATGCTGCTGCTCGGCACCGGCCACTGCTTCCGCGACCACGTGCTCGAGGTCTGCCCCGAGTACGCCCGCTTCTCGAGCGATGCCGAGGGCATCCGCAAGAGCTTCGAGGGCTCGTCGCTGGAGACCATCAAGTACATGGTGGCGTCCGGCATGGGCGTCACCGTGGTGCCGCAACTCAGCGTGCCGAAGGACCAGCAGCCGCATGTGCGCTACGTGCCGTTCGCGGCGCCCGTGCCCACGCGGCGCGTCGTGCTGGCGTGGCGGCGCACCTTCACGCGCTACGAGGCGATCGCCGCGTTGCGCAACGCGATCTATGCCTGCCCGCTCGAGGGCGTCAGCAAAGTGTCGTGAGGGGCCTTTGATCCCTGACTAGACTGCAATCCGAACCACCTTTCATTTCCGGAGATTCCCAGATGGCGAAGAAGACCAAGACCGCAGCCGTTGCCTCCGGCTCGACCGCCCCGAGCGGCAGCCTCGGCATCCACATCGGCATCAGCGACAAGGACCGCGCGGCGATCGCCGGCGGCCTGAGCAAGCTGCTGGCCGACACCTACACGCTGTACCTGACGACGCACAACTTCCACTGGAACGTCACCGGGCCGATGTTCAACACGCTGCACCTGATGTTCATGACGCAGTACACCGAGCTGTGGGCCGCGGTCGACCCGATTGCCGAGCGCATCCGCTCGCTGGGTCATCCGGCGCCGGGCTCGTACGGGCAGTTCGGCGCGCTGGCCTCCATCCAGGACGCACCGGCCGTGCCGCCGAAGGCGCTCGAGATGGTGCGCATCCTGGTGCAGGGCCATGAAGCCGTCGCCCGCACGGCGCGCAGCCTGTTCCCGCTGGCCGACAAGGCCGGCGACGAGCCGACCGCCGACCTGCTGACCCAGCGCCTGACGGTGCACGAGCAGACTGCGTGGATGCTGCGCAGCCTGCTCGAAGAGTGAGAGGGCCTGCCCGATGAACGGGCCCACCCCGGTGCGCGTCGCGATCGTCACCTTCGACGGCTTCAACGAGCTCGATTCGTTCATCGCGCTCGGCCTGCTGAGCCGCCTGCGGCCGGCCGGCTGGACGGTCGAGATCGCCGGCCCGAGCCAGCGGCTCACGTCGATGAACGGCGTGACGATCGAGACGCAGCAGCCGCTGGAGTTCGCCAACGAGGCCGACATCGTGCTGTTCGGCAGCGGCATCTACACGCGGGCGATCGCCGAGAACAGCGCATTGCTCGACCGGCTGCAACTCGACCCGGTGCGCCAGCTGATCGGTGCGCAGTGCTCGGGCACGCTGCTGCTGGCGCGGCTGGGGCTGCTGGCCGACATCCCGGCCTGCACCGACCTGACCACCAAGCCGTGGGTGGTCGAGGCGGGCGTGCGGGTGGTCGATGCGCCGTTCCATGCACGCGGCCCGATCGCGACGGCCGGTGGCTGCCTGGCCTCGCAGTACCTCGCCACCTGGGCGATGCTGCGGCGCGCCGGCGTCGATGCGACGGCGAAGGCGCTGCACTACGTGGCGCCGGTCGGTGAGAAAGAGGCCTACGTCGACAAGCTGATCAGCACGGTGCGGGTCTTCATACCGCCCGACGAGTTGCTGCTGTAGGTGTTCGTTCGTTCGCGCGGAAGGCGCGTGCGGGGAGGCTGTGGCTCGCCGTCAGGTGCGGTCTTCGCCCCTGTCGGGGCGAAGACTCCCCTCCACTGTCTGGATTCATGGCCCGTCGCCGAAACTCCCGCCACTCACTTCGTTCGTTGTGGTCAAACAGTCGGCGACAGTCAGTGCACGAAGCGCGCTGCGCGCGCGGRCCATGAATCCAGCCAGCTCCGGCGCACCTTCCTTATTGGCGCTCCACAGCCTCCCCGCACGCGCCTTCTGCCACCGCCCTGCCTTGTGGAGGTGACAAGCGAACAAATGGGGGTTGATTCCCGGGTTGTCACCCGGGCTGCGAGCGCCGAACGCACGAGCGTAGCGACTGGGGGGCTCAACCAGGTGCTGGCACCGACCAGCGCTTCTGCACCTCGCCCGCCGAGTTGATGCTCTCCAGGTGCACGCCGAAGCCCCACAGCCGGGCCGCATGCTTCAGCACCTCTTGCGCGCTGTCGTGCAACGGCCGGTCGTTGTGCTGGGCATGGCGCAGCGTCAGCGAACGGTCGCCGCGCAGGTTCACGCTCCACACCTGGATGTTGGGCTCGCGGCTGCCCAGGTCGTACTGGTGCGACAAGGCCTCGCGCACGCGCCGGTAGCCGCTCTCGTCGTGGATGGCCGAGACCTCCAGCTCCTTGTCCTTCTCGTCGTCGACGATCGCGAACAGCCGGAACTCGCGCATCAGGTTCGGCGACAGGTACTGGCCGATGAAGCTCTCGTCCTTGAAGTTGCGCATCGCATGGTCGATCGACTCGAGCCAGTCGCTGCCGGCCAGCTGCGGGAACCAATGGCGGTCCTCGTCGGTCGGGTTCTGGCAGATGCGCTTGATGTCGGTGTACATCGCGAAGCCGAGTGCGTACGGGTTGATGCCGTTGTAGCCGCGGTCGCCGACACGCGGCTGGTACACCACGTTGGTATGCGACTTCAGCCACTCGATCATCATGCCGTCGCTCAGGTAGCCGTCGTCGTACATGGTGTTCAGCAGCGAGTGGTGCCAGAACGTGGCCCAGCCCTCGTTCATCACCTGCGTCTGGCGCTGCGGGTAGAAGTACTGCGCCACCTTGCGCACGATGCGAACGATCTCGCGCTGCCACGGCTCCAGCAGCGGCGCGTGCTTCTCGATGAAGTACAGCAGGTTCTCCTGCGGCTCCTCCGGAAAACGCCGCGACTCGGCCTCCTCCTGCCCGGCCTTGTCGGCCTTGCGCGGCAGCGTGCGCCACATCTCGTTGATCTGGCGCTGCGCATAGGCCTCGCGGTCCTTCGCGTCGGCCAGCTCTTGCGCGAGCGACTTGCGGCTCGGCCGGCGGTAGCGGTCGACGCCGTGGTTCATCAGCGCATGGCAGCTGTCGAGGAAGTTCTCGACCGCGTCCAGGCCGTGCCGCTCCTCGCACTCGGTGACATAGTTCTTCGCATAGACCAGGTAGTCGATGATCGACGACGCATCGGTCCACATGCGGAACAGGTAGTTGCCCTTGAAGAAGCTGTTGTGCCCGTAGGCCGCGTGGGCGATGACGAGCGCCTGCATCGCCATCGTGTTCTCCTCCATCAGGTAGCTGATGCAGGGGTCGGAGTTGATGACGATCTCGTAGGCGAGGCCCATGTGGCCGCGGCGGTAGTTCTTCTCGGTCGAGATGAACTCCTTGCCGTAGCTCCAGTGGCGGTAGTTCACCGGCATGCCGACCGACGCGTAGGCGTCCATCATCTGCTCGGCGGTGATGATCTCGAGCTGGTTCGGGTAGGTGTCCAGGCCGAAGCGCTCGGCGGTCGCCTTGATCACCTCGTGGTAGCGCTCAACCAGCTCGAAAGACCAGTCGGTGGGCGAGGGCAGCGGCTCGTGCGCACGCTTCGGTGCGGCCAGGTCGGAGGCACGGCGTTTCGGGAAGGCGGTCAGCATCTGTTTCTTGCGCCGCTCGGCGCCCCAGGGTGGAGTGGCGTGGAGGTTCATGTCGGTGCACCCTCCTTCTTGAACAGCTCGCGGAACACCGGGTAGATCTGCGAGGCCTCGGTCACCTTGCGGATCGCGAAGGCCTTCGTGTCGGCGGCCAGCGCCGAGTACTCGTCCCACAGGTTCTGCTCTTCCTCGGCCACCTGCACGTAGGCGAAGTAGCGGCACAGCGGAAGGATGTTGTTGGCCAGCAGCTCGCGGCAGCGGCCGCTGTCGTGGTGCCAGTTGTCGCCGTCGCTCGCCTGCGCGCCGTAGATGTTCCATTCGCTGGTCGGGTAGCGGGCCCGGGCGATCTCCTCCATCAGCACCAGCGCGCTCGACACCACGGTGCCGCCGGTTTCGGTGGAGTGGAAGAAGTTCTGCTCGTCGACCTCCTGCGCCTGCGTGTGGTGGCGGATGAAGACGATGTCGATCTTCTCGTAGTGGCGCGTCAGGAACAGGTACAGCAGGATGAAGAAGCGCTTCGCGAGATCCTTGCGCGCCTCGTCCATCGAGCCGGACACGTCCATCAGGCAGAACATCACCGCCTTCGAGGTGGGCACCGGCACGCGCACGCGGCTGCGGTAGCGCAGGTCGATCGGGTCGAGGTAGGGGATGCGCTTCAGGCGTGCACGCAGCGCCTCGATCTTCAGCTCGAGCGGCGGGATCTCGTGCGCGAACGGGTTCGGGTGCGGGTGGCGCTTGAGCTGCACCAGCTGGTCTTCGAGCTCGCTCAGCTCGTGCCGCGATTCGGCGCCGAGCGCGATGCGCCGGCCGATCGCGCCGCGCATCGAGCGCACCACATGCAGGTTGTTCGGCGTGCCGTCGCTGCTGTAGCCGGCACGGTGGGTCTTGAACTCGGGCGTGTCGGCGAGCGTCGTGCGCGCGAGGTTGGGCAGCGCCAGGTCGTCGAAGAAGACCTGCATGAACTCTTCCTTGCTGAGGTGGAAGACGAAATCGTCGTCCCCCTCGCCGGAATCGCTCGCCTGCCCCCCGCCGCCGCCGCCCCCGCCGCCCTTCGGCCGCTCGATGCGGTCGCCGCGCACGTAGTCCTGGTTGCCCGGATGCACCATCTCGCGCTTGCCGCCCTGGCCGTGGCCGAACACCGGCTCGGCGATGTCGCGCTTCGGGATGTGGATGTCCTCGCCCTGCGCGATGTCGCGGATGCCCCGCCCATCGACCGCGCGCTTGACCGCCTCGCGGATCTGGTCCTTGTGGCGGCGCAGGAAGCGCTCGCGGTTGCCGATGGACTTGTTCTTGCCCGCCAGCCGTCTGTCGATAATCTGCTGGAGCATGAGGGCCTTTCGTCGTCGATCGTCGGTCGGCGGGTCAGGAACTCTTACGCACGCGCAGGTACCACTCGCAGAGCAGGCGCACCTGCTTCGACGTGTAGCCCTTGGCGACCATCCGCGTGACGAAGTCCTCGTGCTTCTTCGCCTCGTCGGCGCTCGCCTTCGCGTTGAAGCTGATCACCGGCAGCAGCTCCTCGGTGTTCGAGAACATCTTCTTCTCGATCACCGTGCGCAGCTTCTCGTAGCTCGTCCAGACCGGGTTGTTGCCGGCGTTGTTGGCGCGTGCACGCAGCACGAAGTTGACGATCTCGTTGCGGAAATCCTTCGGGTTCGCGATGCCGGCCGGCTTCTCGATCTTCTCGAGCTCGGCGTTCAGCGAGCCGCGGTCGAACACCTCGCCGGTGTCGGTGTCGCGGTACTCGTGGTCCTGGATCCAGTAGTCGGCATACGTGACGTAGCGGTCGAAGATGTTCTGGCCGTACTCGCTGTAGCTCTCGAGGTAGGCGGTCTGGATCTCCTTGCCGATGAACTCGGCATAACGCACCGCCAGGTGCTCCTTGATGAACGCGAGGTACTTCTGCTCGACCTCGGCCGCGAACTGCTCGCGCTCGATCTGCTGCTCGAGCACGTACATCAGGTGCACCGGGTTCGCGGCGACCTCGGTGCTGTCGAAGTTGAAGACCTTCGACAGGATCTTGAACGCGAAGCGCGTCGAGATGCCGCTCATGCCCTCGTCGACGCCGGCGTAGTCGCGGTACTCCTGGAAGCTCTTCGCGCGCGGGTCGGTGTCCTTCAGGTTCTCGCCGTCGTACACCAGCATCTTCGAGTAGAGGCTGCTGTTCTCGGGCTCTTTCAGGCGCGTGAGGATCGCGAACTGCGACATCATCTTCAGCGTGCCCGGCGCGCAGGTGGCCTGCGCGAGCGACGAGCCGCGCAGCAGCTTCTCGTAGATCTTGACCTCTTCGCTGACGCGCAGGCAGTACGGCACCTTGACGATGTAGATGCGGTCGAGGAAGGCCTCGTTGTTCTTGTTGTTGCGGAACGCCTTCCACTCGCTCTCGTTGCTGTGCGCGAGCACGATGCCGTCGAACGGGATCGCACCGAACCCTTCGGTGCCCTTGTAGTTGCCTTCCTGCGTGGCCGTCAGCAGYGGGTGCAGCACCTTGATCGGCGCCTTGAACATCTCGACGAACTCGAGCAGGCCCTGGTTGGCCAGGCACAGCCCGCCGGAGTAGCTGTACGCATCGGGGTCGTCCTGCGCATAGGTCTCGAGCTTGCGGATGTCGACCTTGCCGACCAGCGACGAGATGTCCTGGTTGTTCTCGTCGCCCGGTTCGGTCTTTGCGATGCCGACCTGCTTCAGCACCGACGGGAAGCGCTTGACGATGCGGAACTTGCGGATGTCGCCGCCGAATTCATCCAGGCGCTTGACGGCCCACGGCGACAGGATGCGCTGCAGGTAGCGGCGCGGGATGCCGTATTCCTTCTCGAGGATGGGGCCGTCCTCGATCGCGTCGAACAGGCCGAGCGGCGACTCGTTCACCGGCGAGCCCTTGATCGCGTAGAACGGCACCTCCTGCATCAGCGCCTTCAGCCGCTCGGCGATCGACGACTTGCCGCCGCCCACCGGGCCGAGCAGGTAGAGGATCTGCTTCTTTTCCTCCAGCCCCTGCGCGGCATGCCGGAAATACGACACCACCTGCTCGATGGAGTCTTCCATGCCGTAGAACTCGGCGAAGGCGGGGTAGATCTTGATGACCTTGTTGGCGAACAGACGGGACAGCCGCGGATCGTTGCGCGTGTCGATGGTCTGTGGATCCCCGATCGCCTTGAGCATGCGCTCGGCAGCGGTGGCGTAGGCCACGGGGTTGCGCTTGCATTCGGCGAGGTACTCTTCCAGCGAGAGTTCCTCCTCACGCGTGCGCTCGAAGCGTGCGGCGAAATGGCTGATCACGTCCATGCTGACCTCCTGAGACATCGGGTGGGCGACAGCGAAGGGGCCACCTTCGCTGCCGTCTGGGGAAGTTCTGATGAAGTCCCGGTTGAGGGCTCCATCAGAGCTTTCCTGTGCGGTCAGCTGATCTCGTGATTCAAGCTTGCGTCATTTCGGGGTGTCGTGTGCGTGGAGATGTGGAGAAATAAGCCCGCTGTTCAACGCTTCGGTGATGTGAAGGTGTACAGCAAATAGTGTGCCCCTGTCTGTTGCAGCGTGTCACCCACCTGAGTGGATGATGCATGCAATGAGCCGTTGGAGGCCGGGGAAGTTCCTGATGCGGGGCTCAGGGATTCTGCGGACGGATCTGCGCAACGATGTGCGGTCCGGCGGTTGTCGATCGGCATGTCAGGTGCTGGTGAGTCCGAGCTTGTCGAGGAGTCCATTCAACTCCTCCAGCGAGCCGAAGGCAATGGCGACTTCGCCTTGTTCGCCCCGCTTGGTGCGCTTCTTGACGCGGATCTCGACCTGTGCCGTCAACGCATCGGAGAGCTCTTCCTCGATGCGTGCGATGTCGCGCGGCTTCTCTTTCGGCACGCGCAGCAGCGGCTGCTGGCGCGACGAGCCGAGCCGGGTCACGAGCTTCTCGGCCTCGCGCACGCTGAGCTTCTTCGCGACGATCTCGCCCGCGCCGAGGATCTGGTGCGCCCCATCGAGCGGCAGCAGCGCGCGGGCGTGGCCCATGTCGAGGTCGCCGGCCATCAGCATCTGCTGCACCGGTTCGGCGAGGTTCAAGAGGCGCAGCAGGTTGCTCGCGGCGCTGCGCGAGCGGCCGACGGCCTGGGCCGCCTGCTCATGCGTCAGGTGGAACTCGTTGACGAGCCGCGCGATGCCGTGCGCCTCTTCGAGCGGGTTCAGGTCTTCGCGCTGGATGTTCTCGATCAGCGCCATCGCGGCGGCCGACTCGTCGGGCACCTCGCGCACCAGCACCGGCACCTCGTCGAGGCCGGCCAGCTTCGCGGCCCGCGTGCGGCGTTCGCCGGCGATGATCTCGTAGCGGTTCGGGCCCACCGGGCGCACCAGCACCGGCTGCATGATGCCCTGCGCCTTGATGCTCTCGGCGAGCTCGTACAGCGAGCCCTCGTCCATGCGCGTGCGCGGCTGGTACTTGCCGGGCTGCAGCTGGGTCAGCTTCAGCGTGCGCGGCGTGCCGTCGTCGGCCGGAACAGGGGAGTCGCTGACCGTGGGGCCGAGCAGTGCTTCGAGGCCGAGACCGAGGCCTTTGGGTTTCTTGGTTGCCATCCGGGCATTTTCCCTGATCACCCGGCGCGGGCCGCGGGCGATCGAAGCGATTGCAGCAGCACGCGTCCCTCGGGCCAGGCGCCGAGCCCGGACTGGCTGTCGATGTGGCCGCGTGGGCCGATGTCGATTTGCCGGCTGCCCCAGGCGCGGGTCATCTGCGCGGCGCGTTCGGCGGCGCAGAACGGGTCGTCGCTGCTGACGACCGCGATGCTCGCGAACGGCAGGGCCTGGCGGGCGATCGGGCGCCAGGGCGTCAGCTGGGGCGGCATGTCGGGGCGCTCGATGTCGGGCGGCGCGACCAGCAGCGCGCCGCGCACGCGGGCCGTGTGCCGCGAGTGCGAGGCCCATGCGGCGACCAACTGGCAGCCGAGGCTGTGCGCCGCCAGCAGCGCGGGCCGCTCGTCCTGCAGCAGCACCTCTTCGAGGCGGGCCATCCAGTCGCCGCGTTTCGGCCACAGCCAGTCGGCCTGCTCGACGCGGAGGTCGCCGTGTTCACGTTCCCAGAGGCTTTGCCAGTGACCGGGGTCGGAGTTCTCCCAGCCGGGGAGCAGGAGCACCCGCACGTCGTGCAGGGCTTGCGGATCAGCGTTTGTCATGCAGGTGGCTTATCCTCGCGGTCCGAGTTCTTTTTCAGGCGGGTGGACGATTCAATGAAGCATCGCGTGTTTGTCGACGGCCAGGAAGGCACGACCGGTCTGCGCATCAACGAGTACCTGGCGGCGCGCAGCGACGTCGAAGTGTTGCGCATCGATGCCGACCGGCGCAAGGATGCCGCCGAACGCGCCCGCCTGCTGAATGCCGCCGACGTGGCCTTCCTGTGCCTGCCCGATGCGGCGTCGCGCGAGGCCGCGGCCCTGGTGACGAACCCGAACACCTGCCTGATCGACGCCAGCACGGCCCACCGCACGGTGCCGGGCTGGGTGTTCGGCCTGCCCGAACTGGCTGCCGACCAGCGCGCGAAGATCCGCGGCAGCAAGCGCCTCGCGAACCCCGGTTGCCATGCCAGCGCCTTCATCCTGCTGATGCGTCCGCTGGTGGATGCCGGGCTCGTGCCGGCGCCGCTCGGCGTCAGCGCCACGTCGATCACCGGCTACTCCGGTGGCGGCAAGAAGATGATCGAGCAGTACGAGGCGGGCGGTGATGCGCGCCTCGATGCGCCGCGGCCCTACGGCTTGACGCTCGCGCACAAGCACATTCCCGAGATGATGGCCCACACCGGGCTCACGACGAAGCCGGTATTCATGCCGATCGTTGGCAGGTTCTACAAGGGCTTGGCGGTGAGTGTGCCCTTGCACTTGGCAAGCCTGTCGGCGAGTGCGAGCCCGGAGTCGCTGCATGCGGCGCTGACGAAGCGCTACGACGGCGAGCGCTTCATCCGCGTGATGCCGCTGCGCGATGCGGCGACGCTCGAGGACGGCTTCTTCGACGTGCAGGCCTGCAACGACAGCAACCGCGTCGACCTGTTCGTGTTCGCGAACGAGAGCCAGGTGCTGCTGATGTCGCGGCTGGACAACCTCGGCAAGGGCGCCAGCGGTGCGGCGGTGCAGACGATGAACGTGCACCTCGGGCTGGACGAAGGGCTGGGGCTCTGAGTCGACGGGACGGGCGTCAGGCCGGCACGGCCTCGCGGGCCCGCGCGACCATCTCGGCCGCGAATTCGACGAAAGCCTGCGCGCCCCGCGAGGCGGGGTCGAACACCACGCCGGGCAGGCCGTAGCTGGGCGCTTCGGCCAGGCGCACGTTGCGCGGGATCACGGTGTTGAACACCTTGTCGCCGAAGTGCGTCTTCAGCTGATCGCTGACCTGTTGCTGCAGCGTGATGCGCGGATCGAACATCACCCGCAGCAGGCCGATCAGCTGCAGCTCGGGGTTCAGGTTGGCGTGCACCTGCTTGATGGTGTTGACCAGGTCCGACAGGCCTTCGAGCGCGAAGTACTCGCACTGCATCGGCACGACCACGCCATGGGCGCTGCACAGGCCGTTCAAGGTCAGCAGGCTCAGCGACGGCGGGCAGTCGATCAGCACGAAGTCGTAGTCGGTCGAGACCGCCTCGAGCGCGGTCTTCAGGCGCTTGTCGCGCCGCTCCAGCTTGACCAACTCGACCTCGGCGCCGGCGAGCTCACGGTTCGCGCCCAGCACGTCGTAGCCGACCTTGTCACTGCGCTGGCGGGCCTCGGCGATCGTGGCCGACTCCAGCAGCACGTCGTAGACGCTCAGCGACAGCGCGCGCTTGTCGATGCCCGACCCCATCGTCGCATTGCCCTGCGGGTCCAGGTCGACGACGAGCACGCGCTGGCCGATCTGCGCCAGGCCGGCGGCCAGGTTGACGGTGGTCGTCGTCTTGCCGACGCCGCCTTTTTGGTTCGCGATGCAGAAGATGCGGGTCATGGAGGAGGGCGCTGCTGGAAGAGGGATCAGTTGCTGCCGAGGCGGATGCCGAAGCCGATCAGGAAGATACCAGCCGCCTTCTGCAACCACGCGGCCCATCGGCGGTGCCGGCGAACTTTGTTCGACACCGACTGCGCGAAGGCGCACAGCGCCAGGCAGTAGGCGAGGGTGATCAGTGCGATCGTCGCGGCCATCGCGGCAAAAGTGACCGCGCCGCGCTGGGTGGCAGGGTCGATGAAAAGCGGGAAGAAGGCCATGTAGAACACGATGGCCTTCGGGTTCAGCAAGGTGATCAGGAAAGCCTGGCGTGCGTAGTCGCGCGGCTCGATGCGGATGGGCGAGGCGTCGCCGGGCCGGGCCAGCAGCAGCCGCAGGCCGATCCAGGCCAGGTAGGCTGCGCCGCCGTACTGCACCCACCGAAATGCTGTGGGGTGTGAGGCGAGCAAGGCCGCGACGCCGCCGACGGCCAACCACAGCAGCACCTGGTCGCCAGCGATCACACCGAGTGTGGCGGCCGCACCGGCACGGAATCCGCCTTTGGCGGTCGAGGTCAGCAAGGCCAGCGTGCCCGGACCGGGCAGGGCGAGGAACAGCACGATGGCCAGACAGAACGAGCCGTAGTCGGAGATGCCGAGCGCGCTCATTCGGCAGCCTTCGGGCGGATCCAGACCAGGCAGCGCTCGGCATCCAGGTCGGGAACGGTCAATGGTTCCACGTGAAACACATCGAGGGTGGCCGGCAGCTCGGCGATTTCGGCGGTCGGTGCCTTGCCCTTCATCGCCATCCAGATGCCGCCCGGGGCAAGGTGCTTTTCAGTCAGCCGGGTGAAGTCGCTCAGCGAGGCAAAGGCACGGGAGGTGATCACGTCGGCTTGGGCGGGTGGCATCGCCTCGACCCGTGCGTGCTCGGAACGCAGCTGCCGCAAACCCAGTTCGGCGGCAGCCTGCTGGATGAAGCTGGCCTTCTTGCCAACGGTGTCGACGCAGGTGATGCGCCACGACGGCTCGGCGATGGCGAGCACGACACCCGGGAGACCGGCGCCGCTTCCGACATCGAGCACCCGCAACGGTCGCCCGGCGGCATGCCGGCGCAGCGGCCCGACGACCGACAGGCTGTCGAGCAGGTGGTGCGTCAGCATCTCGGACGGGTCGCGGACGGCCGTCAGGTTGTAGACCCGGTTCCACTTTGCGATCAACGCCTGGTAGGCCAGCAGCCGAGCTTGCTGGTCGGCGTCGAGCGTGAGCCCGAGCCGGTCCAATCCGCGGGCGAGGGTATCGGCCTCAGGCGGCTGCATCGGTCGGCGTGCTGTCGTTGCCGGCGCGGTCGGCGGCCATGAACTCCTTGAAGCGACCCTTCTTCAGGTGGATCAGCAGCAGCGAGATCGCGGCCGGGGTGATGCCTGAAATGCGCGAGGCCTGTCCCAGGGTCTCCGGCCGGTGCTTCGCTAGCTTCTGGCGCGCCTCGAAACTGAGCGCGGTGACCTGGGCGTAGTCGAGCTCGGCCGGCAGGCGCAGGCTCTCGAAGTGGGCGGCCCGCTCGACTTCATCGTTCTGCTTGGTGATGTAGCCGGCGTACTTGATGCTGATCTCGGCCTGCTCGATCACGGTGTCGGCGAGCGTCTGGCCCAGTTCGGCATGAAGGGCCGGGCGCGAAACACCGGCCTCCGGCTTCGCGATGGAAGCGACGGCAGCGACTGCATCGAAATCCACCCCGGGCCGACGCAGCAGGTCGGCCAGGCTGTATTCGTGCTCGATGGCTTTGCCCAGCAGCCGCTCGGCATCCGCGGCCGGCAGCAGGTTGGGGTGCACCCAGGTCGAGCGCAAGCGCTCGGTTTCACGTGAAACAGCATCGCGCTTGCGATTGAACGCATCCCAGCGCGCGTCGTCCACCAGGCCCATGTCCCGGCCAGCCTCGGTGAGCCGGAGGTCGGCGTTGTCCTCGCGCAGCTGCAGCCGGAATTCGGCGCGGCTGGTGAACATGCGGTAGGGCTCGGTGACGCCCTTCGTGATCAGGTCGTCGACCAGCACGCCGAGGTAGGCCTGGTCGCGGCGAGGCGTCCAGGCGTCCTGCCCTCGCACCTGGCGGGCGGCGTTGATGCCGGCGAACAGCCCCTGGGCCGCCGCTTCTTCGTAGCCGGTCGTCCCGTTGATCTGGCCCGCGAAGAACAGGCCGCCGATGGCCTTGGTCTCGAAGCTGGCCTTCAGGCCGCGCGGGTCGAAGTAGTCGTACTCGATCGCATAGCCCGGCCGAAGGATGTGCGCGTTCTCCAGCCCTTGCATCGAGCGCACCGCGGCGAGCTGGATGTCGAAGGGCAGGCTGGTACTGATGCCGTTCGGGTAGAACTCGTGGGTCGTGAGGCCTTCGGGCTCCAGGAAGATCTGATGCGAGTCCTTGTYGGCGAAGCGGTTGACCTTGTCTTCGATGCTCGGGCAGTAGCGCGGCCCCACGCCCTCGATGACGCCGGTGAACATCGGGCTGCGGTCAAAGCCGCTGCGGATGATCTCGTGCGTGCGCTCGTTGGTGTGCGTGATCCAGCAGGGCAACTGCTGCGGATGCTGCGAGGCATGGCCCATGAAGCTGAACACCGGCACCGGATCGAGGTCGCCGGGCTGCTCGGTCAGCTTCGAGAAATCGATCGAGCGGCCGTCCAGCCGCGGCGGCGTGCCGGTCTTCAAGCGCCCCTGCGGCAACTTCAGCTCTTTCAACCGGGCCGACAGCGAGACTGCCGGCGGATCTCCGGCGCGGCCGCCCGCATGGTTCTGCAGGCCGACATGGATGCGCCCGTCCAGGAACGTGCCGGCGGTCAGYACGACGGCCCGGGCGCGGAAGCGGATGCCCACCTGGGTGACAGCGCCGACCACGCGATCGCCCTCGACGATCAGGTCATCGACCGCCTGCTGGAACAGCGTCAGGTTCGGCTGGTTCTCCAGCCGGTGGCGAATGGCCGCCTTGTAGAGGATGCGATCCGCCTGCGCGCGGGTCGCGCGAACCGCAGGGCCCTTCGAGCCATTGAGGATGCGGAACTGGATGCCGGCTTCGTCGGTTGCGGTCGCCATCGCACCACCGAGCGCATCGACCTCCTTGACCAGGTGCCCCTTGCCGATGCCGCCGATCGACGGGTTGCAGCTCATCTGGCCCAGCGTCTCGATGTTGTGCGTCAGCAGCAAGGTGCTGCAACCCATGCGTGCGGCGGCGAGCGCGGCCTCGGTGCCGGCATGGCCGCCGCCGACGACAATCACGTCGAAATCATGGGGGAACAACATGGGGGCTCCGGTTGGGGTCACGGCAGCAATGTCGGCTGCTGCAAACGCAGGGCGTGAGGGACGCCGGCGAAGGTCGGATTTTAGGCGGGGGGCGGCTTTCCGTCACCTTGGTTTCACGTGGAACAACCGATGAGCATGGGTTTGAAGTGCCGACCGACGTGTGGGGCGTGTTGCATCGCGCCGTCGATCAGCACGCCGATTCCCGGGATGCCGAATGGCAAGCCGGCGGGCGTGCCCTGCGTGCAGCTCGACGCGGATCTGCGCTGCAGGATCTTCGGGCACCCCGAGCGGCCGGCCGTCTGCGGCTCGCTGCAGCCCAGCACCGAGATGTGCGGCGCGGATGCCATCCACGCAATCCACTGGTTGACCCAGCTTGAACACCAGACCCGCCCCGCGTCGCCTTGACGCTGCGGCTACCCCCAATGCCCCGGCCGCCGAGGCTCTCTAGACTCGTTCATCCCTACTGCGCGGAGCCATCGACATGCGATTCCCATCCATCACCCGCCGCGACTGGCTGGCCGCTGCGGCGGCAGGCTCCCTTCCCACGATCGGCTGGGGGCAGGGCGCGGCCTGGCCGACCAGGTCGATCCGCTTCGTCGTGCCGTTCGCACCGGGCGGCAGCTCGGAGATCGTGGCTCGTTCAACGGCTGTCGAACTGAGCAAAGGCCTTGGCCAGACCGTCTACGTCGAGAACAAGCCGGGCGGCAGCGGCAACATCGCGATGGCCGACGTGGCACACGCCGACGACCAGCACACGCTGATCCTGGGGCACATCGGTACGCTCGCCGTGAACCCGTTCATGTACGACAAGCTGCCGTACGACCCAGTCAAGGATTTCCGCCCGATCACCTTGCTGGCCAAGGTGCCGAGCCTCTACGTCGTTCACCCGGACGTCCCGGCGAAGACCCTGAAGGAGTTCATCGCGCTGGTGCGCAGCAAGCCGGGACAAATGAACTTCGGCTCGGCCGGCAACGGCAGTGCAGGGCACCTGGCGATGGAGTACCTGAAGGCCGTCGCCAACCTGTTCATCGTCCATGTTCCCTATCGCGGCACCGGACCCCAGCTGACGGACCTGCTGGCGGGGCGGCTCGATGCGGCCTCGGTCGGCGCGCCGGCCATCCTGCAGTTCATCAAGGCCGGCAAGCTGCGCTGCCTGGCGACAGGCTCGAAGCAGCGCCTCGCGCAACTGCCCGACGTGCCGACCGTGGCCGAGCAAGGGTTTCCGAACTTCGAGATGACGCAGTGGTATGGGTTGATGGCCCCATCCAGCCTCGCGCAAACGTATGCGGACCGCCTCGCGGTGGAGGCGGCGAAGGCGATACGTTCGCAGGCCGCCAAGGAGCGCCTGGAGGGCGATGCGGCCGAGGCGATCGGCAACACCCCGGCGCAGTTCGCGCAGTTCATCGCCCAGGAGCAGGCGCGCTGGAAGCCGGTGATCACGCGGGCGCGCATCAAGCCGGACTGATCCGGCAAGGGCGGAACTGCACCGCGATCGACCCGCTTCCCGGCGTTTTGCCGCCTGGGGGTGCGTGGGAGCATCCGCGGGCACGGTTTGTCGGGCGGCGCTGGGTTGCCGCCGACACCGTGGGTTGGATCCGCTGTCCATGGTCTTGATGTTTCGTCAGCTGCTGCGTCGGGTTGCGTCCTCGGTCAAATTCAAGATCGTTGCCGCCGGCGTGGTCACTGCGGTTGCCGCCACGGCCGTCACGACGCACTTCGTCCTGTCGACCACGCAGAGCCGCTCGCGGCAGCAACTGCTGCTGCAAAGCGCCAATGACGTCGAGCGCACGGCCAACCTGCTGTCGAGCAAGCTCGAACTGCTGCAGACGGCGCTGCAGGGCGTCGCGAGCCAGGTGCGGCCCGAGATGCTGCGCGACCGGCCGGCATTGACGCAGTTCCTGGTCGACAAGCCGTCGGCGGGGCTGCTGTTCGATTCCGTTTTCATCCTGGCCCCGAACGGGGATCTGCTGGTGCGCCTCGAGAAGGGCGTGCCGGGCACCCAGTTTCCGAACCTGGCCGACCGCGAATACTTCCGGCGCGCGATGCGCGAGAAGCTGCCGGTGGTCTCACGGCCGCTGGTCAGCGCGATCAGCCATGCGGCCGTCCTGATCTTCGCCGTGCCGGTGCGGCAGGTCGATGGCCAGGTCACGGCCGTCGTCGGTGGCGCGCTGCGCCTGGACAAGACAGGGCTGCTGTCATTCCTGCGCGACTCGTCCGGCCGCGACAACTCGCGCGATCTCGTCATCGATCGCAGCGGGCAGATCCTCGCGCATGCCGATCCGAAGCGGATCATGGGCCATGCGCGCGACGAGGTCGGGCTGAGTGCGGAGTTCGAGCGCTGGACCCTCGACGGCAGCACGATCCACGTGGAGGGGGCGGCCTCGCTGGGCCATGGCTACCTGGTCGCGCTGGCCGGGGTGCCCGCTGCGGAATGGATGCTGATTCACGTCACACCGGAGGCGGACGCGATGCAGTCGCTCGCCGCGGCACGCGACACGGCGTGGCGCGTCGGCGCGATCGTGGGGCTCGCGGCGGCGCTGCTCGCGGGCTTGCTGGCCTGGTTCATCACGCGGCCCATCTCCCAGCTGCATGCGAGGGCGATGAGCCTGCTCGATGACGAGGCGGCCATCCGCGGCGACTGGCCGCGCGGTGAAGGGGAGATCGGGGCGCTGTCGCGCGCGTTCCAGCACGTCGTCGAACAGCGGGTGCTGCGGGGTCGTGAGACGCACCGGCTGCTGGTGCAGCTGCAGGCGGTTCTCGATGCGGCGCATGCCGGCATCGCGCTCACGCGCGAAGGGCGCTTCGAGCTGGTGAGCCGGCACTTCTGCGAGCTGTTCGGACGCGACAAGGCCGAGTTGCTCGGGCATGACACGCGGCTGATCTTCACGAGCGAGCTGCAGCACCAGCAGCTGAGCCAGCAGTCGCGCGATGCGCTCGACGCCGATGGTGCCTACGAGGCGGAGAGCCCGCTCGCGCGGCGCGACGGCAGCACGTTCCGGGCGCACATCCGCGGCAACCTGCTGCCCGGCAGCGACCGCCGCGCCGGCATCATCTGGATCATCGAGGACGTGACCGAGGCGCATGAGCGCAACGCGCGCCTGTCCTGGTCGGCCACCCATGACGCGATGACGCGCCTGGCCAACAGGGTGCAATTCGACCAGGTCCTCGAAGAGGCGACCCAGCGCGCCGGCGAGCAGCCGTTCTGCGCACTGTTCATCGACCTGGATCGCTTCAAGGCCGTCAACGACACGGCGGGGCATGCGGCGGGAGACGCGTTGCTGCGTGACGTCGCATCGCAATTGCAGGAGCGGGTGCGCCCGTCGGACACGGTGGCGCGCCTCGGCGGCGACGAGTTCGCGGTGTTGCTGCCGCACTGTCCGGTCAAGCGCGCGCTGGCCATTGCAGACAGCCTGAGGGCCGCGATCAACGGCTATCGCCTGGAGTGGGAAGGCCGCAGCCTCGGCGTCGGCGCGAGCATCGGGCTCGTGCAGGTCGACGCCAGCTTCGCGAATGCGGCGGCGGTGCTCAAGGCCGCCGACATGGCGTGCTACGCCGCGAAGCGCGATGGACGGAACCAGGTGGTGGTCTATACCACTGCGATGGCTGCGTCGCGGAATCTGGTGGGGGTTTGAAGGGCCGGCCTCGGGACCGAGGCGGCCGGGCCAAGCCTGTTGTCACTTCGACAATTCAAAGCGCAACAGACCTGGCTTGGCACGACTGACATTGACGAGATCAGGGACACCCCTGTCTCTTCGAGGGAACCTCGCTGCGGTGACAGCCGCTCACGGGTTCCTCTTCGATTTACTACTTCCTCCGCTGAGTTCGTTGCAGTGATCCCGGGAATTTGGAGCGCCCGACCACTGCTCGATCAACTTTTACTACGGTCACACACACACGACTGGACTTGCGTCCAGGAATCTCACCAAGTCTTGTTCGGCTGGTCGGTGCCGCCGCTGATCAAACGCAGCAACTTGCTGTCGAGAACGACGGGCTCATTGCGAACGATCTTCGATTCGTTTTCGAAACGAGCGTTGTCGTTCGATTGCGTCGAGGGGATCAGTGCGATTGCTTGTTGCATGAGGAGCTCCTGGCTTGCTGCGTGCACGCCAACTCGTGCACTGGCTCTATTGCAGCAGCCCCCCTCGTTTGCGGTAACTGTCAGCTCTTACAGGTATCGCTGCACGCCAAGTTCAGGCAGTGCAAAACTCAACGAATCAGACCCATGCGCAAGGCCTTCAAGACGGCCTGATGCTTGTTGACGCAGCCAAGCTTGTGCATTGCATTGTTCACATGCAGTACAGCAGTTCGCTCACTGATACCGAGGATGTTGCCGACTTCCCATGCGGTCTTGCCATCCATCGTCCAGCGCAAGGTTTCGACTTCACGTGGCGTGAGTGGCGACGTCCCTGGCTCCTGGGCCGTGGGGATGAGGATGCGTGATGCGGTCTCGTAGGCGTGCACGGTGAACAGCTGCAGGTCGGCGACGATGCGCGTCAGCTCCTGGCGGTCCGTCGGCAGCGGCTGATCCCGCTCGACACCGAACATGAAGTGTTTGCCGTCAGGCAGATGCAGCGTCAGCCCGATGCCGTGCGAATAGCCGAAGCGGGCTTGCTGCTCCCACTTCTCGCCCTGGCCCACCGAGGTGTACGTCTTCTGATCCCAGATGATGGGAACACTCTGTCGCTTGCAATGCTGCATCACCGGGTCGGTGCGGCCATTGCCCACCTCCTCGAACGAATCCCGGTACGCCGACGGCGCATTGTCGACGGCGATGAATTCCGGGTCGCCCAGGAAATGGTCGATGACCGTGATGGCGCTGACTTTCTCGAAGCCGAGTTGCTGTGCAAAGCGAACGATCTCGCCCTGGAACTCCTCGCGGGTTCCAGCTTGCAGCACCGACATGTACCCACCTTGCAGCATGGTCCTCTCACCTCGCAACCGTTTGCTCCGGCCTCACTACCTCAAGCGACCCTGACAGGTCTTACAGCTGACAGAGATTACAGCTGGCAAGGTTTACAGCTAGGCGCGACCGTGACTTGACCACATTATTGGCCAATCACAAAACTCAGGGATCAACACGATCAACCGCTATGACGCCTGCATGGACCATCTACGCCTGGCCGCCCGTCAAGTGGCAGGCGGACAGTACCCCCGATCTTCACTTCGTGCATTTGGGCACACGCGTGTTGAATCCTGGTGACGATGCCGGGCCGAGCACCGGCCAGACGCTGTGGGGCGGGCCGCTCTCCGAAGGCGCGGCCGGCGTGGCGTGGGACTGGGTGCAACTCGAGCAGGGGATCGTCGCGATGGCCGACCCGCTCGGCCTGATCACGAACCTGCAGTTGCTCGGTGCCGGTGGCGAGAAGCTGAGCGGCATGGAAGTGGCGATGCGGCTCAACGAGATCGTGCACACGCTGCCGTGGCAGAACGAGGTGCAGCGGGCGCTGGACCGCGCGGCCTGACACGCGGCCTGCGGGCCGCACCATCGATTCAGCCTGCGGCGAGCACCATCTCGGTGTGCGGGATGCCGTCTTCGAGGTAGCGCTCGCCGACCACCACGAACCCGAAGCCCGCATAGAAGGCCTCCAGCCGCGACTGCGCCGAGATGCGGATTCCGTGCCCCGGCAGCACCTCGTGCGCATGCGCGATCGCGCGCCGCACCAGCTCGCGGCCGAGACCCAGGCCGCGCGCGGCCTCGCTGGTGATCACGCGGCCGATCGACGGCTCCACGTACTTCGCGCCGGGCGGCAGCACTCGGGCATACGCGAACGGCTGGCGCTGCGCAGGCAGCCACGCGGCGAGGTGCCACGCCGCCTCGTCATGGCCGTCGACRTCGAGGTAGGCGCAGTTCTGCTCGACCGAGAAGACCTGCTGGCGCGTCATGTAGATGTCGTGCAGCTCGCGCAGCGAGAGTTCGTCGAAGCGGCAGAAGCGCCATTGCAGCGCGTCGAGGGAAAGAGGTGAAGTGCTCATCCCCGCATGCTATCGAACGGCGGCAGCGCGCAGGTGCTTCGCCACGAAGACGACGCTCACCACCGTCAGCACCGTGCAGACCGCCAGCGAGACCGCCACCGGCTGCATCGCCAGCGCCTCGCCCTTCAGCACGCGCGTCATCAGCGTGAACTGCGCGAGTCCCGGCACCCAGGCGTGCCACCAGGCTTCGCCAGTCTGGTTGAAGAGCGTCATCAGCGGCAGCAGCGAGGCCGCGAGCACCACCACCGTGCTGTTCGCCTGGGCCTCCTTGAAGGTCTTGCAGCGGATCGCCACCGCCATCAGCAGTGCCGACAAGGCCGCCGCCAGCGGCAGCAGCAGCGCGATGAACAGCATCGCCTCGACCCAGCCGAACTGGAACATCGCCTGCAGCGTGTCGCTGCGCAGCAGCCACTGCGCCGGCAGGAAGCTCAGGCAGCACAGCACTGCGATCAGCATCGCGAGCGCGAACACCGCGCCCCATTTGCCGCCGACCAGCGCCCAGCGCGGTGCCGGGTTGGCCAGCAGGGGCTCCAGCGACCCCCGCTCGCGCTCGCCGGCAGTCGTGTCAAGCGCGGCGTTCAGCGCGCCGTAGACCACCGCCATGATCACGAAGAACGGCAGCATGCCGGTGAGCTGCGCGGCGCGGCCCTGCGCGCTCGCGAGATCGCGCTCCTCGACCTGCATCGGCTCCAGCAGCTGGGGTGAGACGCCGCGCAGCGCCAGGCTCAGCGCGCCGCGCTCGCGGGCATAGGCCGCGAGCAGCCGCTGCACGCGCCCGGCACCGGCCTCGGCCGCCTTGTTGCCGGTGTCGGAGACGATCGCAAGCGCCGGCTGCTCGCCGCGCAGCAGCGCGGCCTCGAAGCCGGGCGGGACCACCAGCACCGGATCGCCGAGCTTCTGCGCGCGCAGCTTCGCTTCGTAGTCGGCTGGCGCCGGCGTCACGACATAGCTCTGCCGCTCGATGAAGTTGCGCAGCGCCGGCGCATGCTCGATGCCCGACACGACCACCTCGCGCTTCTCGGCCTGCGCCTCCAGCGTCGCGATCAGGCTCGACAGCGCGACCAGCACCAGCGGCCCGAGCAGCACGCTCGAGATCAGCACGACGATCAGCGTGCGGCGGTCGCGCAGCGCATCGGCCAGCTCCTTGCGCAGCACGATCAGCAACAACGACAAACCGCTCATGCCGCGTGCTCCGCCTGTGCGAGCTCGTCAGCGAAAGCGAGCTTCACGAATGCCTCCTCGAAGTCCCGCTCGCCGGTCTGCGCGAGCAGCTCGCCCACCGTGCCGCTGGCGACGGTGCGCCCGTGCGACACCACCGAGACGCTGTCGCACAGCCGTTCCACCTCTTGCATGATGTGCGTCGAGAACACGATGCACTTGCCGCCGCCGGCCGGGCTGCGCAGGTGGCGCAGCACCTCGCGCAGTGCGCGCGTGGCGAGCACGTCCAGACCGTTGGTCGGCTCGTCCAGCACGATGTTCGCGGGGTCGTGCACCAGCGCGCGCGCCAGCGCGGTCTTCATGCGTTCTCCCTGGCTGAAGCCGTCGGTGCGGCGCTCCAGCAGCGGCTTCAGGTCCAGCGATTCGGCCAGTGCCTCGGCGCGCGCCTGGGCGGCGTCGCGCGAGAGCCCCTGCAGCCGACCGTAGTAGACGATGTTCTCGCGCGCGCTGAGCCGTGGCGAGAGCCCGCGCGCGTCGGCCAGCACGCCCATGCGCGCCAGCGCCGCCCGCGGCTGCGTCGCGACGTCCAGCCCGTCGACGGCCAGCCGGCCGGCGTCCGGCGTGATCAGCCCGGCCAGCATGCGCAGCGTCGTCGTCTTGCCGGCGCCGTTCGGCCCGAGCAGGCCGGTGATGCAGCCGTCGGGCGCGTGCAGGTGCACGTCGGCGACGGCCTGCACGCTGCGCCCGCGCGCGGCCGTGAAGCGCTTCGCGACGTGGTCGATGTGGATCATGGCGTCGCTCCGGTCTGCAAGGGGACGAAGGCCGGCGGGCGCGGCACCGCGACCAGGCAGCTCGTGTCGAGCGCGAGTGCCGCGGCATTGTCGGCCGCGTCGATGAAGCGCTGTATCAGGTCGCGCGCGCAGCCGACGCCCATCACGCCGTGGCCGGCATTCGGCACCACCACCGAGCGTGCCTGCGCGCCCAGCGCGCGCGCGACGCGGTCCGCATGGCGCGGCGGGGTGATCGGGTCGAGCCCGCCGCTGAGCAGCAGCACCGGCGTCGCGCTGGCCGCCAGGCGGTAGAACGCCTCGGGCACCGCACCGCGCGGCCAGCTGGCGCAGACGCGCTCGTACAGCGCACCCAGCGTGCGGCCGAAGTCGGCGCCGGGCGGGTCGGTGGCCTGCGCCATCCGCGGCACATCCTCCGCGCAGACCACGCTGAAATGCATGCCCATCGCGAGGCCCATGCCCTTGCGCGCCCCCAGCAGTCCGCCCAGCCCGACCAGGCCGTCGACACGACCCTGCGCCGCCTCGTGCAGCGCCGTCGGCAGCGCGGCGGCGATCCATGGCGCATACAGCGTGCCGCGCACCGCGCCCAGCACCATCTCGCGCGTCAGTGTGAAGCGCTCGATGCGGCCGGTGAGCGGGTGGGCCGCGCTGACCTCGCGCGGCAGGCCGGCGAGCAGTGCCTTCCAGTCGGCACGCAGCGTCGGATGCGCGCGCGTGCACTCCGCCTCGGCCTCGCAGGCGGCGAGCAGTGCGTCGAAGGCCTGCTGGCCGTCGGTCGAGAAGCTGACCGGCAGCACCATGTCGGCCGGCGCGACGCCGTCGAGCACGCTGCGCCGCAGCCGGTCCGGAAACTGCCGCTGGTACTCCAGCGCGGCGCGCGTGCCGTACGACGCGCCGAGCAGATTGATGCGCGGGGCGCCCAGCTGCGTGCGCACGGCATCGAGGTCCTGCATCGCGAGCGTGGTCGTGAAGAAGCCGAGGTCGGCCGGCGCGGCGAGCGGGGCACGCGTGGCGAGCCGGTCGCGGCATGTGGCCATGCGGGCGAACTGCCGCGCCGGGTCGGCCTCGTCGGCGAGCGCCGCCTCGCCGGCCTTCGCCTCATCCTCGCACGCGAGCGGTGCCGAGCGTCCGGTGCCGCGCTGGTCGACGAACACGATGTCGCGCCGGTTGTTCAGGCRCTGGAACAGCGGCATCACGCTGCCGGCCAGCGAGATCGCGCTCTGGCCCGGCCCGCCGGCCAGCAGGAACACCGGGTCGGGCAGCTTGCGGCGGGCCATCGCCGGCACGACGACGTAGTGCACGTCGATCTGCGGCCCGGCCGGCCGGGCCGGGTCGAGCGGCCGCCGCACCTGGCCGCAGCGCACCTCGTTGCGCAGCCCGGCCACGCGGCACGGTGTCGTCGCCTCGTCTGCGGCGCGCGCCGGCGCCGCCGCAACGGCGAGCAGGGCCACCAGCGCCGCGGCAAGCAGCGTGCGCGTCATTCGCCCAGCAGCCGCTTCAACTCGCCGCTGTCGATCAGCCGCTGCACGTCGGTCTGCCCGCCGACCAGCGTGCCCTTGACGAACACCATCGGGAAGGTCGGCCAGCCGGTCCACATCTTCAGCGCCGCGCGGCGCCGCCACAGGCTGAAATAGCTGCCGTACTCCAGGTAGTGGTGCGCGACGCCGGCGGCTTCGAGCGCCCGGCGCACGCCGCGGCAGTGCGGGTTCTGCGCCATGCCGACCACCAGCACCGGGTTCGAGGCGGCGGCCGCCTGCACGTTGTGGACGATGTCCGCGTTCAGCGTCGCGACCTTCTCGCGGATCGCCGGGTGCAATCGGGATTCTTCAAGGACTTGGCGCGGCATGCAGGCTCCAGGGCAGGTCGGTGCAAAGGCGGGAGATTAGCCGACACGGGCACCTCCTCGGCCCCGATGGCGTCGCTGGCCCGCCCGCTGTGTAATACCGGGTCCGCCACTCCCGACGAAGGCTCACCATGAAGCTCTACTACAGCCCCGGCGCCTGCTCTCTGTCGCCCCACATCGTGCTGCGCGAGGCCGGGCTCGCGTTCGAACCGGTGCTGGCCAGCACCAAGACGCACCAGCTCGCCGACGGCACCGACTACTACACGATCAGCCCGAAGGGCTATGTGCCGCTGCTCGAGCTGGACACCGGCGAGCGGCTGACCGAAGGCCCGGCCATCCTGCAGTACCTCGCCGACCAGGTGCCGACCAAGAACCTGGTGCCGGCCAATGGCACGATGCTGCGCTACCGGGTGCAGGAGTGGTTGAACTTCATCACCAGCGAGCTGCACAAGGGCTTCGGCGTGCTGTTCAACCCGGCGATGCCGGAAGAGGCGAAGGCGGTGATGCGCAGCAAGGTGCAGGGCCGCTTCGCGTGGATCGACGCGCAGCTGAGCGGCAAGGCCTACTTGATGGGCGAGCACTTCAGCATCGCCGACGCCTACCTCTACACCGTGAGCCGCTGGGCGCCGCGTGTGGGCGTCGAGATCGGCGGGCTGGCGAACGTGACGGCATACGTGGCGCGGGTTGGCGCACGGCCCGCCGTCAAGGATGCGTTGCAGGCGGAAGGCTTGACGTGATCCACCTTCGAAGCGCCTTCGCCGGGGTGTTTGCCGTGGTGGCGATGGGGGCGCAGGCCGCCCCGGCCCCCGGCCGTTACGAGGCGCAGCTGTGCGTCGCGCTGTCGGACACCGCGCCCACCTGCGGCCCGGCGCAGGTCGACTGGCGCAGCGGCCAGCGCGTGCGTGTCCAGCTCAGCGACATCGTCTACCAGCTGAAGCTGCACAGCAGCCAGCTCGATGTCGTGCTGAAGCAGGGCAGCATGCAACTCGACGAGTTCAGTGCCGACTATGCGTGGCAGGGCGACACGCTGCAGTTCGCCGACCGCGACAAGGACGCGCGCTACGAGCTGCAGCTCGGCGCGCGCCGGAAGAAGTAGCTCAGGCCGTCTTCTTCGGCGCCGGCTTCAGCAGCGCATCGCAGGTCGCGCGCTGGCTGTCACCGTCGGGCAGCTGCTTGCACACGCCGTCGAGTTGCGCCTGCAGCCGCTTGAAGGCCGGGCCGTGGCCGGGCGCGCGCTGCCAGGCCAGCAGCTTGTCGCCGGCGCGTTGCAGCGAGCGGGCGCTGCGCTCGTAGAAGGCGCCCGGCTGCTCCGCTTCCTTGAAGAGCTGCTGCGCCGCGCGCTCGATGCGCGCATCGTCCTGCGGCGACAGGTCGACCAGCGCCGCCAGGTAGCGCGCGCCCCATTGCAGACGGGTCGCCGGGCCCTCGCTCTTGTCGAACGATTCCTCGTACCAGTGCAGCGCGCCGACCTTGTCGCCGCGCTTCTTCGCGTTGGCGGCGAGGCCCAGCATCAGGTAGTACGGCGAATGGCTCTTCGCGAGGTTGGCCTTCAGCAGCGCGTCCGATTCGTCCAGCAGCCCGGCCATCTCCAGCATGTCGGCCGCGCTCGTGATCACGGCCTGGCGCTCGTAGCCGTCGGTGATCTCGCGGTCGGATCGCGCCGCCAGCTCACGCACCTCGGCCAGCAGCGCCTCGGGCATCGCCGGCGTCGCGTCCTTCGGGGCATCGATGCGGGCCAGGTCGACGCGCGCGATCAGCGCGGTCAGCCGGTCGGCACGCGACAACGTGGCGTCGGCCTGCAGCCCCTTCAGCGCCCCGTCGAAAGCGGTCAGCAACTGCGTGCGCTGCGGCGTCTTCGCGGCCGACAGCACGCGCACCAGGTCGGCGGCGCTGACGGTCAGCACGTCCATCTGCGCGCGGGCCGCCGCCGGATCGGCCAGCAGCGCGAGCACGCGCTCGCGGTCGGCCGGGGTCGCCTTCACCGTGGCGGCCTCTCCAGCGGTCAAGGCCTTCAGCAGCAGCCGCTGTGCCGTTTCCGGCTGGTCGGCGGGGCAGCCTTGCGCGAGCTGGCGCAGCACCGCCACCGATTGCGCCTTCGGCAGCACCTGCTGCTCGTCGGTCTCCCACGAGTAGAACGCGAGCAGCTTCCAGTCGTTGGCCGACAGGCCCGCGGCACCGGCGCGCGCATCGGCCAGCACCGCCTTCACCGGCCGCTGCGCGCTGATGCCCAGCGTCAGCACCTGCGTGTACTGGGCGGCATCGACCTCGCCGGGCAGGCGCGTCACCTCGGCGCCGGCCGGGTTGAACAGCACCATCGTCGGATAGCCGCGCACCGCGAAGCGGGTGCCGAGCTTCTGCGCGCCGGGGCTGTCGCCGTCGATGTAGACCGGCACGAAGGCGCGCGAGCGCTCGATGAAATCCTGCCGGTTGAACAGCGTGGCCTTGACCTGGTTGCACGGCGGGCACCACTTGGCACCCCAGTAGACGAAGACCGGCTTGTTCGCGGTCTTCGCGTCGGCGAAGGCTGCATCAACGTCGGCGTCGCTCGCGGCCTGGCGCCAGGCAATGCCGGGCTTCTCGGGGGCGTCGTGCGGTGCGCTCGCGGCGCTGACGACGGGGGCAGTGGCTGGGGCGGGCGAGGGTGGCGCTTCCTGCCGGGAGCAGGCGGCCAGCAGGGCCAGCAAGGTCAGGATCGCAAGGGGCGGGTGGGTTTTCATGGGCATCTCCCGGGCGCAAGACACGGAGTGTGGCGCATCCTGTGGTGCGTCGGCGAGGGGGAGATCCTCGAAATCCGGCCGACCTTATTCGTCCGGCAACGAAGCGTCCGGCAGCGAAGGCGGGGCCCCCAGGTGCGCCTGCGCGTCCTCGTCGCGCCAGCCCTCCAGCGGCGTGGCGCGCGCGAGCGCCATCCACAGGTGGAAGGGCATGCGCATCGGCCGCCGCGGCGCGGGCCGTTCGACCTCGAGCCCGCCGCCGCGCGCCACCAGCACGCCGCACTCGGGCGGGATCTCGTCGGCCTGCGCGATGCCGTCGGCCAGCACGTACCAGCACTCGCTGCTCAGCTGCAGGTAGGCCGCGCGCTTGGCGGCGCGGCGCAGGTCCGACAGCAGGTCGCTGCGATGCACCTTGACCTCGTGGACGATCGGTTCCAGGTAGGCCTCGACGGTGGTGTGGCGGATCGAGAACACGTCGGGCATCGCCATCACCCAGCCCTCGTCGACCTTCGCGCGCAGCGACAGCCCGCGCCACGCGAGGCGGCCGGCGCGTGTCATCTCGCGCGCGACGCGCTCCACCAGCTGCTCGTGCGCGTCGCGGCGTGCGCGGTTGCGCTGCAGCGTCTCGGCCAGCACCGCGATGCCGGCTTCGGTGACGCGCAGCGTCTCGTGGCCCGACACCTGCCGCACCCGCTCGAGCAGGCCGAGGAACAGCAGCTCGACCTCGACCAGGTCCTGGCACGGCCAGCCGGCCGAGCGCCAGACCTCGCGCAGGCGGCGGCGGTGCACGCCGGTCAGCAAAGGGGTCGCCTGGTTCATTGCAACGGGAGTGTCGACCCCTCGCGCAGGGCGTGCAACAGCAGCCGGCCCTTGGCCAGCGTCTCGTCGAGCTCCTCGCGCGGGTCGGAGTCGGCGACGACGGCGCCGCCCACCTGCACCATCACCCGCCGGCCGTGCACGACCGCGGTGCGGATCACGACCGACAGGTCCATGCCGCCGGCCGCGTCGAAGTAGCCGATCGCGCCGGCGTACGGCCCGCGCCGCACCGGCTCGATCRCTTCGATGATCTCCATCGCGCGCACCTTGGGCGCGCCGGTCATCGAGCCGGGCGGCCAGCAGGCGCGCAGCAGCTCGGCGGTGCCGGCGCCGTCGCGCAGGCGCGCGCGCACCGTCGACACCATCTGGAACACGCTCGGGTGTGCCTCGATCTCGAACAGGCCGTCGACGCGCACGCTGCCGACCTGCGCGACGCGGCCCAGGTCGTTGCGCATCAGGTCGACGATCATCAGGTTCTCGGCCCGGTCCTTGGTGCTGGCGACCAGCGCGGCACGCTGCTGCGCATCGGCCTGCGCATCGGCGCCGCGCTCGCGCGTGCCCTTGATCGGCCGCGCGCTCACCTCGCGGCCGTCGAGCCGCAGGAAGCGCTCGGGCGAGACGCTTGCGATCGCGCCGTCCGGCAGCGGCAGGTAGGCCGAGAACGGCGCCGGGTTCAGCGCGGTCAGCGTGCAGTACAGCGCGAACGGGTCGCCTTCGAAATCGCCCTCGAGGCGGTGCGACAGGTTGGCCTGGAAGATGTCGCCCTGCGCGATCAGCGCGAGCACCTCGCGCACCTGCTGCAGGTAGCGCGGGGCCGGCGTGCGCGAGCGCATCTCGCCGGCGCGGAACTGCGTGGCCGCCGGCATCGGCCCGGCCGCCCGGGCGAGCGTGGCGGCGTGCACCGCGTCGCGCGGCGGCAGCAGGCCGGGCAGCTGCAGGCGGGCTTCGTACCAGCGCTGCGTCGCGTGTTCGTAGGCGAGCACCTGGTCGCACAGTTGCAGCCGCAACGCGGGCAGGTCCGGGTCGGCGGCGGCGTGCACCGGCAGCCGTTCCACGTGGCGCGCGAGGTCGTAGCCCAGCCAGCCAAGCCAGCCGCCGGCGAAGTCCAGCCCGGCGGGGCGCCCGGTAGCGGGCGCGGCGCTGCGGGCCAGCAGCTCGCGCAGCGCATCGAACGGATCGGCCCACCGCTGCAGCACCTGCCCGTGCGCATCGCGCAGCCAGGTGCCCTGCGCATCGGTCTCCAGCAACGCGGCGGGCGGTCCGGCCAGGTAGGACCAGCCGGACAGGCCCGGCATCGCCTTGCTGCTTTCCAGCAGCGCGGCCGGGCCTTCGGCGAGCAGCCGGGCGCACAGGTCCTGTGGCCGGCCGGTGAGCGTCAGGGGTAGGATCGTCGACTTCGAATCGGCCACGCAGTACACGCACAGGACACAGGGCGCATGAGTGTAGAGCGGCAAATCTTCCCTCCGGCGGCGCGGCACGAGCCGCTGCGCCGGCTGCTGCTGGCGCAGGACGGCTCCACCACGCGCACCTGCTCGGCGATGTGCGGCCTGCCGGTGCAGGTGATGCTGCACCACCAGCACCGCACGGCCGAGGTGCCGCGCACGGTGGCCGAGCAGCTGGGCGGCACGGCCTGGCTGGAGCGCGTGACGAGCCTGGTGGCCGGCGGCCGCGTGCTGATGGACAACCTGTCGTACACGCGGCTCGATGCGGTGCCGGACTGGTTCCTGCGCGGCCTCGACGAAGGCGCCGCGCCGATCGGCCACCTGCTGGCGCGCCTGTTCGTGCAGCGCCAGGCGATCGAGAGCGAACCGGCGCTCGAATCGGGGCTGTGGAAGGTGGTCGGCCTGCCGGATCCGCGGGCGAGCCGGGCCTACCGCATCGTCACGCCCGAGGGGCCGCTGATGCTGATCTTCGAGGTGTTCCGCGGCGCGATGCTGCCGCAGGCGGAGTTGATCGCCGACTGATCGTCATTGGCTGATGAACGGCCGCTCGCGCATCCACTTCGTCGCCACCCACTTCTCGCCGGCGAGCACCGGCCGGCTCGCATGCAGCGAGCGCTCGTCCCGCCCGTCGTACTCGAAGACCACCGCGTGGCCGCGCTGCGGCGTCACCTGCAGGCCGCGTTGCGGAAAATCGGTCTCGCCGCCGCCGGCCACGTCGTTCAGGTAGCACACCAGCGTGCTGATGCGCTGGCCGCTGCGCGCGATGGACGCGCGGTTGGCCTCGTTGACCGGCTGCAGGAAGTCGAAATGCGGCGCACTGCCGGCGCCGACCGGGTAGTGCAGCAGCTGCAGGCCTTCGCCGTGCGAGGCGGGCAGCCCCATCAGCGCGGCGAGCCTGCTGTCCAGCCGCTCGATCAACGGCGTCTCGGCGGGCCGGAAGAACATGCCGAGGCTGGCGCGCAGGCCGCTGCGCACGTCGCGCCCGCTCATCGGGTCGACCAGCGTCGACGGCTTCAGGCGCGGCCGGGCGAGCGCGATCAGGGCCTCGCACTCATCGGCGTCCAGCACGCCCTGCAGAACGGCGATCAACGGCGCATCGGTGCGCATCGCGACGCGGATGCGGCGATCGTCCACTTCGATCACCGGCCCGTCGGCCAGCCGCGCGCGCGGCGCCTGCGCATCGACGGTGTCGATCGGCAAGGGCGTGCCGCGCTCGCGCGCCCGCACGAACGCGTCGACGATGGCCCGGGCTGCGTCCGGCGCCACCTGGCGCTCGCACATCGCGTCGACCAGCGCGGCAGGCGATTGCCCTTGCGCCAGGTGTTGCGCGACCCAGTCGCCGAGCGCCGGCGTGAAGCGCAACTGCGAGGCTGCGTTGCTCATGCGCCCAACAGGTCCACCGCGACCCAGCCCCGTTCGGTGCGCACGAAGTTCTCCTCCAGCTGCGTCGTGCCGGCCCCGCGCACCATCCCGGCCACCACCGGGAACACCTTCTGGATCTCGCTGTCGCCGGTCCACGGCGCGGCGTCGATCCGGTAGGTGTAGGTCACCAGCGCATGGGTGTCGGGGCCGCGCTCGCCGCGGTCGAGCTTCCAGCCGACGACGCGGTCCAGCGTCAGGTGCGCGGCGCAGAAATCGCGCGTCTTCGCATCGCGCTGCACCAGGTAGCGCCTGCCGGCGTCGGTGAGCTCGAAGCGGCGCACCTTCATCTCGTGCTTCGTGCCCTCGTCGTCGACGACGACCTCGGCGACGCTGGAGCTGACGAGGCCGAGCCGCTCCAGCGGCGGCATCTGCCGCGCATTGCGGCCGCCGACATCGATCTCGTGCTGCGTCACGTCGATCGGCCAGGTGGACTTGCCCAGGCACAGGTCGCCGCGCTGGGCGAGGTAGCTGTTCATCGCGGCCGTGAAGGTGGCCTGGTCGGGGGCCGGGTGGCAGCCGGCGATGGCGAGCACGGCGCCCATCAGGGCGAGCAGTCGAAGCGAGAGTGGGTTCATTGCGTGCAAGGTCCGGTGGTCGGGGCCGACGCGGGCGGCTGGTAGCCGTCGGTCAGCGTGTTCAGGAAGCAGATCAGATCGACGACGTTCTGTTCGCTCATCGGCGGTGCGCTGTGGGCCTGGCGGCCGTCCAGCGGCATCTGCGTGTCGATGTTGGCGACGAACTGCGGCGGCAGGTCGTCGTATTTCTTCACGGTGCCGCCGGTGTACTGCGTCGTGACGAGGCCGTAGGTCGGGAAGCCCGCATCGGGCTTGGCGCGCGGCTTGCCGCCGACCGTCGGGTACCAGATCTCCGGCCAGGTGTCGCGCGTGTTGTAGAAGCGGATCACCTGCTCCAGCGAGTGCATCACGCCGTTGTGGAAGAAGGCCTTGCGGGTCGCCACGTTGCGCAGCGTCGGCGCCTTCACCATGCCGCAGAAGGTGTTGCCTGCGGCCGGCGGGTGGTCGCTGCGCAGCGGGCCGCACAGGCCGAGGTCGACATACGCCGCGTCGGCATTGGCCGGGATCGCCGGGTTGCGCGGCACGCCGATCGCCTCGTACGAGAAGTCGGTGAACAGCGCCGAGCTGCCGTTCAGCCCCGCGCCCTGGTAGTGGCACGAGGCGCAGTTGCCCACCTTCGGGTCGGCGAAGACCTTGAGGCCGCGCACCTCGGCCGGCGTCAGCGTGCCGCCGATCTTGTTGGCGGCGTACAGGTCGTACTTGCTGGAGTACGGGTGGAAGCTGCGGTCCTCCAGCTGGTAGGCCTGCAGCGCGAGCCCGGCCTTCGAGAACGCGGCGGCGGTGTCGTCGAACACGCCGGCGCCGAAGGCTTGCCGGAACAGCTCCGCATAGGGGCCGGCCTTCAGCTTCGCGACCACCGCGGCCGCGTCGGCATTCGCCATCTCGTTGGCGGCCAGCAGCGGCATCTGCGCCTGCGCGGCCAGCGTCGGCGCGCGACCATCCCAGGCGAAACCGCCGCCCGGGCCGGGCACGCTGATGCCGTCGGGGTTGTCGAGCAGGTCGGCGTACGGCGGCGTGACTTCCTTGTAGCGCAGCGACGGCACGGCGCGCGTGCCGCTGGCCTTCAGGTCGGCGCCGCCGGCCTGCACCGCGAGGTCGTTGGACGGCGCGTGCGCATTCTTCGGGTCATGGCAGGTGGYGCAGGCCATCTGACCGGAGCCGGACAGCGAGGTGTCGACGAACATCTTCTCGCCGACCTGGGCGGCCAGGCTGAGCGAGCTGGCCGCGAGCGCGGGTGTCGAGGCGGCAGCCGTCGCCTCGGTCGGCGCGTTGCGCCCGCCGCAGGCGGCCAGCGCCGTTGCCAGTGCGAAGGCCGCGGTCAGTGCCGCGGCCCGGTGGAGCAGGGTGGTGTGCATGGTGGAGCGGCCGCCGGCCACGGGTTGCCGTGCCCGGCGGCGGTGCTGCGTTGCTGTCGGAGGAGTTACTTCAACGACCAGACGCCGGTCTGCTGGCTGTCCGGGCCGATCTGCGCCGCGGTCGTCACGTCGGCCGACTGCTTGGCCGTGTAGGTGGCCGGTGCGACGAAGGCGTGGTTGATCGGCCGCACCGCGTCGAAGTGGGTGTCGGCGCTGCCGGCGAACTCGGGCAGGTTCATGATGTTGGCCGCGATGAAGTGCTCGGTGTACTTCGAGCGGTTCATGTACGAGCCGTCCACCGCCGGGTCGGCGAGCTGGAACATGTCCTGGAAGGTGCGCACCAGCGAGAAGTGGCTGTAGGCGTCGCTGTCGCTGATGCCCTTCGGTGCCGCGGCCTGGTTGCTCAGGATGCCGAAGATGCTCTGGCCGTGCCCGCGGTTGCCGCGCGTGTAGTTGTTGATCGTCGCATCCGGCGAGAAGCTGCCGTCGGCGTTCTGCTTCAGCGGCTTGGCCACCGCGCTGTTGGCCACGTTCCAGCCGCAGCAGGAGTTGAAGCCGCTGGTCGCATTGCCTTCGTCGAACATCAGCACGATGGCCACGCGGCGGTTCGGGTTCTTCCAGATCGGCGAGGCCTGGATGCGCTTGACCAGCGCGTCCACATAGTTGTCGCCGCGGGCGATGATGTTGCCGCCGGTGGCCACCGGCACGTTGTTGGCCACGCTGGCGCAGTCGCTCGCGGTGACGCCGGTGGCGCCTCCCGCCACGTCGCCCTTGACGGTGATGCCGTGCATGTCGTCGCACTGGTCGGGCACCAGGAAGTTCAGCGTGCCGACGTTGCCGCTCGCGAGGTCGGTGCCGAGCTGGTCGACGTCGTAGTTGGCCGGCACGGTGTAGGCCGTGCCGTTCTTCAGCACCGCATCCCACTGGCCGCCGCCCATCGTGCGGTTGCTGTACTTCCATTCCGGCGCGCTGCGCACGTTCTGGTAGGCCATGCCCGGGTGGTGCTTGGTCTTGTACAGGCCGGCCGGCATCGGCAGGTTCAGGTTGGGGGTGCCGATCTGCACGGTGTTGCCGGCGAGCGTGCCCGGCGCGTACATGTGGTCGGCGGCGACCACTGCGGCATCGGCCACGCTGTCGGTGCGGTAGTCCTGGCCCGGGTTCATCGACTCGTTGTAGGTGCGCCAGGTCAGGCCGGCCGCGCTCAGTGCGTTGAACAGGTTCGGCGCGGTGATGTTGTGGTTCACGCCGACGGCCTGCGTGCAGGTGGCGGCGAACGGCGAGCTCTGCAGTCCGGCCTGGGTCTTGTCCGGCAACGGCAGGTCCTTGACGGCGTTGTCGCCGGTGGCGTCGCAGTTCCACTGGCTGTCGTCGGTGATGCCGAAGTCGTCGCCGCCGCCGAGCGCGGTGTAGTTCGGCTCGCTGGGGTTGCCGGTCGCGTAGTACGAGGTCAGCTGGTTGCCGGCCTTCAGCAGCGCGTTGATCTTCGGTGCGAAGGCCGAGCCGGCGATCGACGAGGTGGCCTTGTTCTCGAGCATCACGACGAACACGTTGTCGTAGCGCGGGATGCCTTCGAGGTTGAACGCGGCCTGCTCGGCCTGCGCGAAGGTGATCTTCGCGCGCGTGTCGGCCGCGGTCGGCGCGGTGGCCTGCGTCACGTTCGCGGCGCCGGTCAGGCGCGGGTCGCCGCCGGGGACGGCCAGCGCATCGGGATAGAGGTCGCCGCGGTCGAGCTTGGTGATCGCGAAGGTGAAGCGGTTGTCCAGCACCTTGGCCTCGGCGAGCATCGCGGCCTGCTCGGTGCCGGTGACGCCGTTGACATCGGCCAGCAGGTGGGCCGCGCTCACGCCGATGCGGTCGGCCAGGTTCTGCTTCTCGGCGGCGTAGGTGCTGCCGTTGGCTTCCATCGTGCGCAGCACTTCGGACGACAGCGGGCTGATCACGATCGTGCCGCCGGCCTGCTCGACGACCTGGTCGAGCGAGGCGCGCAGCACGTCGCGGCTGGCGACCTTGGCGCCGCTCGCGGTGTTGACGGCGTCGGTGCCGATGTCGGCGATCAGCGCGGCGTTGGTGGCCATCGCGATCGTGAACTTGCCGTTGGCATCGGTCGTGACCGGGTTCTCGCTCGCCTCGCAGAGGCCGTTCGCGTTGGCGTCGACGCAGACCTTGGCGCCCTGGTAGTAGGCGGCCTTGATGGTCGGCTCGGTGGCGCTGCCGGCGACGAAGTTCGTCGCGGTGACGACGCCGCTGACGGTGGGCGTGGGCGCGGGCGACGAGCTGTCGCTGCCGCCGCAGGCCGCGAGCACGGCGGCGGCGAGCAGGGTCAGCGAGGCGGTGCGGGACGTCGAGAGGGCTGGTGCGGTGATGATGCTTCGCATGGCAGGGTCCGGGTGGTGGGTGAGCGCGGCGGACTCTAGGGAGCGCGCATGACGGATCGGTGTCAGGAACCGCGTCCGTCCTCACCTCGGTCGGCGCCAGGCCGCATGGCGGCTCGCTCTGCGGGCCTTCGTAAAGTACTTGTGGGTTCGTGTGTCGCCGAATGTCGGCGTCGCGCCGTCAGCGGCGGGATGAGCGCTCGACGAGTTCAAGGAAGCGGGTGACCGCTCCTGCGGCGAAGAGGCGTTCCCTGGCACGTTCCTGCTCCAGATCCGGATCGTCGCCGTACAGGAACCGTGCGTACTGCATCGGCCCATCGCGTTCATGCCCTTCCACGCCATCTCCATCGCAGAATCGGCGGCGCAAGGTGGACAGCGTCTGCCGGAAGGCGTCAGCGTGAAAGCCGGTGGCCATGCGCTGCGCGAAGAGTGCAGCGGTTTCTTCGAGCGGGCCGGCATAGCGCAGCACGTGCAGCAGGTCCCCCACATCCTTCGGCTCGTTGCGTTGTCCGCAGGCCAGGGCCTTCAGCAGGATGAAGGCGACGAGATCGGCGAAGCGCACGACCTCGGTGGCCTTGCCGCCGCCATCGAAGAGCTCGGCGGTGATTTCGATCTCGCGGTACCACTGGTGGACCACGCCGCAGTGCGGGATGCGGACCGCCGAAATGCCTTCCGCCGGCACCGCGCCGACGCGGCGTTCGACGGGCTCGTCGAGCGGGTCCTGCAGGAACTCGACGACCACGTGCTGGTGATGTCCGACGCGCCGTTGCCAGCGCCAGTTCACGGGTACACCGGCGGCGTTTGTCGCGCGCTCGAACTTCAGGGCCTGCAACTGCTCGGCCAGCGTCGAGTACGCACCTTCATCGGCCAGGACCTGGAGATTCAAAACGACATCGACGTCCTGCGTGCCCGCATGGGCCGGCACGAAAGGGTCGTCCTGTGGCGGGGTCAGGTACCGCGGCACCAGGCCGCCGACGAGGCGAATCGTGTCCTTGAGGGTGCCGAAACCTCGCAACAGATTGACCAAGGCCTGTTCGCAGGCGAGGGTCTGCACCTCGGTGTAGCCGTCAGCGGTCGCCGGCTTGTTGCTCGTCATGGTCGGCCTTCTGATCGACGCTGAGCACGGTGGCTCGCAGATGCTGCGCCAGTTCGTTGTTGCGACCGCGGCCATCCAGCGTGTCGGCGTAGGCCACGATCGGGCTCGCGAAGTGGCAGGCGGCGTCGCCCACCTGGCCGGGCACCATGGACGAGCGGCCCGTCACGGCGCGTTCGATGAGACGCACGTTGAAGCCGGCTTTCGCAGGCTTGAGGCCGAGCGCCGTGGCGACGGTCTGCGAGGTTCCAGGCGGGACGACCACGTCGACCACGTCGATGTTCGTCAGCCACGGCGCGTGGTGGTTGGCCGCTGCCGCGCCGGTGATGAACGTTCCGGGCTCTCGCCCGATCTTCTCCGCCACGGCGCGAAGCAGCGCAGCTGGATCCTGCGCGAACAGATACCCGTGCGAAGTCGAGTCACGCCGGGATCGATTCGCCGCGACCCATTCGTCGAGAACCTTGCCGGGGTTGATCAGGCGGCGCTGCAGTGCGCGACCGGCGCCTTTCGTCTCGATCAGTTCCTGTCGGGCCAGCTCGTTCACCGTCTGCGACACCGTGAAGGTGGAGGTTCCGCTGCGGACGGCCAGCTCGCCTCCGGCGTACCAGGCACCGCGTGCTTCCAGCAGTGCGAGCACGACCGCGCCGCTGGCACCTTGGTAGATCGACTGCGTGCGGCGTGCTGCCTGCTTGGGCGACGGGCGGTCGATGTGGATCAACAGGTCGCCGAACGCCAAGTGCATGCTGCCGCTGCCGTCGAAGTAGCCGAAGTTGCTTTCGCGAAGCAGGGTGCGCGCCGCTTCCGTCAGGTGGGGGCTGAGCAACACCACTTGGTCGGCCGGGGGCTGGTTCGATCCCGTCGGCTTGCTCTGGCGTTGTTGCCGCTTGAAGACCACCTCGCGGACGTCGCGGGGATAGGTGGCGCGCCTGTACTCGAAGGCCAGGAGGTGCCCCGATTCCAGCCGCATCCACCCGTGGGGGCCATCGCTGTCGAAAGCGGCCTGCTTGAGGTCGACCGCCTTGCCTGTCGCCTTGCCGAGCGACAGCATGAACTGATCGAGCAGTTGGTTTGGTGACGCGGTGCCGATACCCATCGGCGCATTCTAGATTTGGATTTGCTGATCAGCAAATAAGTAAAAAACCCATAACTTATGCAAAAGTGGYTGATTTGCTGTTCAGCAAACAAGGGGGCTTCACATCTCGGTCAGCACCGACAGCAGAAGCTCCATCTGCGCCTTCACCTCGACGACCAACTCGGGTGGCACCGCCGTGTTCTGGCGCAGCAAGCCTTCCATGTGCGCCGCGGCCGTCGCCAACGGCACGGCGCCCAAGGTCGCTGCCGTCGACTTCAGGTCATGCGCCAGCCGCAGCACCTGTCCGGCGTCGCCGGCCGCCTGCGCCGCGGCGAAGCGGCCGTTCCACGCCGCGAGCGCGTCACGCGCCGCCTGCAGCACGCGCAGGTAGAGCGCGGTCTGGCCTTCCATGCGGGCGAGCGCCGTCGCGAGGTCGAAGCCGGGCAGGGCCGCCAGCGCCGGCAACGGCGGCGGCGCGTTGGCGAAGGCCGCGATCTCGGGTCGGTCGGCCGGCATCAGCTGCTCCGCCGAGCCGGTCAGCCGGGCGATCACGCGGCGCAGCTGCGCGCGCGAGAACGGCTTCGTCAGGTGCGCCTGGCAGCCGGCCTGCAGGCTGCGCCGCTCGTCGTCGGGCAGCGCGTTCGCGGTCAGCGCCACCACCGGCACCGGTGCGCTGCCGCGCCGCCGCTCCAGCGCGCGCAACGCGGCCGTCGCCTGGTAGCCGTCCATGCCCGGCATCTGCACGTCCATCAGCACCAGGTCGTACGGTTGCGCCGCAAAGCGCTCGACCGCCGCCGCGCCGTCGTGCACCACGTCCAGCCGGTGGCCCTCGCCTTCGAGGTAGGCCTGCACCAGCAGCACGTTCTGCGGGTTGTCGTCGGCCAGCAGGATGCGCAGCGAGCTCTGCATCACGCCGGCCGGCTCGGGCGTGCTGGGCGCCCACACCACCACCGGCGCCTCGGTGCTGACGGGCAGCGACAGCTCGACGTGGAAGCACGAGCCCTCGCCCTCGCGGCTGTCGACGCCGATGCGCCCGCCCATCAGAGCCACCAGCCGGCTGCTGATCGTCAGGCCCAGCCCGGTGCCGCCATAGGCCCGCGCGACACCGCTGTCGGCCTGCGTGAAGGCCTCGAAGATCGTGCGCTGGCGGTCGGCCGGGATGCCGATGCCGCTGTCGCGCACCTCGAAGCGCAGAACCCCCGGTGCATCCGCCACCCGGTGCACCGCCAGCGTCACGCTGCCGCGGTGCGTGAACTTGACGGCATTGCCCAGCAGGTTGCGCAGCACCTGCGCGAGGCGCGGCGCATCGCCGTTGACGACCGCCGGCAGCTCGGGGTCGAACTGCGTCAGCAGCCGCAGTCCCTTCTGCGACGCGCGCGCCTCGAACAGCACCGTTTGGCTCGCGACCAGCTCGACCAGCGAGAACGGCTGGGGGTGCAGCTCCAGCAGCCCGGCCTCGATCTTCGACAGGTCGAGCAGGTCGTTCAGGATCTCCATCAGGCTCGCGCCGGCCGACTGGAACAGCGCGACGTGGCGGCCCTGGCGCTCATCGAGCTTGGTCTGCGCGAGCAGCTCGGCCGAGCCGAGCAGCGCGTTCATCGGCGTGCGGATCTCGTGGCTCATGTGCGCGAGGAACTCGCTCTTCATGCGGCTCGCCGCCTCGGCACCGGCGCGCTCGCGCTCCAGCTGCAGCCGCTCGGCGCGCAGCACGCGCCGGCCCTGCCAGTGCGACAGCGCCGCGAAGCAGGCCGGCACCACCAGCACCGGCAGCAGGTTCGACAGCTGCGAGCGCCACAGCACGCCGGCTGCATCGAGCAGCAGCAGCCCGAGCAGCGTGACGGCGCTCCAGCCCAGGTCGGCATGCGAATGCAGCGCGCCGCGCCGCAGCGCGACCAGGCCGGGCAGCAGCGCGGCCAGCCACCACAGCGCATCGAGCGGGGGCCGCGGCGGCGCAAACAGCGCGCCGGTGGCCAGCGCCGACTGCACCTGCGCGAGCGCGGCCGGCGCCCAGCGTGGGCCGAGCGGTGTCTGCACGCGGTCGCTCAGCACGGCGCTCGCGCCGATCACGATGGCGCGGCCCTGCACCTGCTCGCGCAGCGCGTCGTCGCGCAGCGCGCCGCGTGCGGCCTGCACGACCGACACATACGGGCGCAATGCGACGGCATCGCCGCGCGCCGGCCAGCGCGGGCGCACGCGGCCGGCCTCGTCGATCGGCCAACGGTGCGCGCCCGCACGCGCCTGGCCGTCGGCGCAGGCCAGGGCGGGTGGCGCGATGCCGTCGCCCGCCAGCAGCGAGGCCAGCGCGAGGGTCGGCACGCCCTGCGCCGTGGCGGCGTGCCACAGCGACAGCGCGCGCAACTGGCCGTCGTCGTCGGTCGGCGTCGACGCCATGCCGAGCACAGGTGAAGCGGCCAGCAGTGCGGCGGACGGCAGCTGCAGCCCCGGCCAGGCCTGCGCGCCGCAGCCGCCCGGGCCGGGCTGCGGCGGCAGCGATTCGCTGTCGCCGGGCGGCAGCGGCACCACGCTGACCGCCAGCACGATGCGGCCCGGGTGGCGCGCCAGCGTGGCGGCGAGCGCCGCATCGCCGTCGCGCGGGTCGGCCAGCACCAGGTCGATCGCGACGCTGCGCGCGCCGATGTCCAGCAGGTAGTCGGTGACCAGCGCGAGCAGCGTGCGGTCCGGCGGCCAGCCGCCGAACTGCGGGCGCAGCGCCGCGACCGAGGCCTCGTCGATGTCGACCACCAGCACGCCGGGCGCGCCGTCGCGCGCTGCCAGCGCGCGCGCCTGCAGGTCGTGCCAGGCGGTCTGCGCGGCCGCCAGC